>JBOHYX010000038.1:0-12300 GCA_050738115.1 Rhodanobacteraceae bacterium | reverse complement strand
CGGCGCGGATGATGCGCGCCGCCACCACAGCGCAACCACGACGATGATCGCGATGATCCACAGCGCCAGGCTCGCCACGGCGACGTCGCGCCAGAACGTCGACGTGCTCGCGACTGCGGGCGTACCAGCCGCGGGCGCTCTGGCGGCGGACGCGGCGGGCGTCGCCGCGGTCGCGGCGGCAGGCGGGGGTGCCGTCGCGGTAGCGGTTGTCGCGACGCCGCTGACCTGCAACACGTGCGCGGGCACACTCGCTTGCTCGGCGCGTCCGGCGTCCACGTTCCACCAGTCGAGCGTGATTTCCGGGATCCGGAGCGTGCCGTTGCGGTCGGGCACGACGGCGAAGCTGCGCGTACGCGTGCCCTTCAGCCACTGCCCGCCAGCGTCCGTCGAATCCCGTGTCTGGTCGGGGTACACGCGCGCGCCGGCCATGTGCGGGAGTTCGGGTTCCGGCAGCGCGTCGGCCGGCTGGCCGTCCGCGCCGATGCTGAGCGTGATCGTCAGCGGCGCGGCCGCATCCACCGCGCCGTTCGCGGGAAGGCCGGTCAATTTCAGCTTGACTTCGCGCGCCGGCAGCCACGGCTTGCCGGCGTTCGCAGGTATCGCGCGCGCCGCGATCCGGACCTCGGGCGCGGTGGTGCGGATCGGCGCACCGACACCCGGCACCCCCCCATTCAGGAACGGATTGTTCAGCATTCCACTGGGTCCGCCGGGCGCCATCTGTTGGCCTTCGAATACTGGCCCATCGACGGTGATCGCGCCCGTGCGCTGCGGGATCAGCGCCCAACTGCGTTCGATGACGTTGTACGCATACCCGTCACGCATCACCGAGTAGCGGTGATCGCGATCGAGCTGGACGAGGCGCGCGCCGGAAACCGACGGATCGCCGAGCGAACCGTCCACGCCCGGCTGGTAGAAGAGCCGCACCGTGTAGACGGTCTGCTGGTCCACGTACGGCGAACTCGACAGCACGTTGGTTTCCATGAATACGGGATCGCCCACCTTGCCGCTGCCGCCGACGGGCGCCGCGCCGACCTCGACCGTCAGCGGCTGCGTGTGCGCGCCGCCCACGTCCAGCGGCGGGATCGTCAGGGTGCCCGCGTGCAGTGGCTTCAGCGCGATGCCGAGTTGCGATGTCTGCGCGGTCTTGCCATTGACGACCTCGACACTGCTTGAACGCGAGGTGCCGAGCACCTGGAAATCCTTCTGCAGCGGCGAGAGGTCGGGCGTTCCAAGCGTCCCGCTCGACTGGATGTTGAGCGTGACCGTGTCGCCGAGGCTGACGTGGCAGCGGTCGACGAACACGCGCACGCCCGAAGTGGTTGCCGCCTGCGCGAGCGGCGCCAGCAGCAGCAACAGCACGATCCACCCATGGCGCATCACGGTCCTCCATCCTCCTGCGGCTGGCCTTGGCGCTGCGCCCACTCCAGCCGGAACTTGCGGCGCAACAGCGCGCCCGGATCATCCGGAACCGAGTTCAGCATCGCGCGTTGCTGCGCGTCGAAACGGTCATCGTGGTCCGACCCGGATTGCCCGAGCGCGAACGCGCCCGCAGGTTTGCCGGCGTCTGCCTGCGCCTTCCCGAGTTCGCGCGACAGGCCTTGCGAGGCCTGCTGCGCCTGCCGGCGTTGCGCCTCGGCTTCGCGCGCCGCCGCGCCTTGGCTGTCGTCGGATCGACCGTTGTCCCGACCGCCGCCGGTATCCGAACCTTGTGCAGAACCGGACTGCTGCGACCCTGGATTTGCCGACGACGACGGCCCCTGTTGACCTGAAGACTGCAGCGAGCCTTGTTGTCCATTCTGCGTCCCGGACGAGCCGGGGCGGCCGGACGATGGCGCATGACCGCCCTGCTTGCCCTGTCCGGACTGGCCATTTTGTGGCGGCGGATGCTGCTTCAGCCAGTGCTCGACCGCATCGAGGTTGTAGCGCGCGTCGGCCATCTCCGGATCCCGCTGCAGGGCTTGCCGATATGCGGTGATCGCCTTGCCGTAGTCGCCCTGCTTTGCCAGCGCGTTGCCAAGGTTGTAACGAGAGCGGGCGTCGTCGCCCTGCGCGAATGCCTTTGCGGATCCAGCGTAGTCGGCCGCCCGATAGTCCGCCGCGCCGCGCAGGTCCGGCTTGGTTGCAAGCTTTCGCGCCTCGCCCGTGTCACCGCGCTGCAGCGCCTGCAGCGCCCGCTGGTCGCGGTTCGAGAACCACGATTGCCAGCTTGCCGCGTGCGCGACCGGCATCCCCAGCGGCAGCGCCAGCACCGCCAGCATCAGCAGCCAGCCGCGCCGGAACGCGAGTGCTGCGAGCACCAACAGCGCCGGCAGCAGCCACACGCCGCCATCGCGCCACAGTTGTGCGCTCTGGCCGCGGCTCGCATGACCCGCCGTCGCAACCGGCGCGCCCAGCGCCCCGACGCCGCCCCCGTCGGGCTGCAGCACCGCGTAGCGCCCGCCACCCGCGTCCGCGATCGCACGCAGCGCCGCGTCGTCGCGGCGCGCGATCAACAGTCCACTTGCGCCGCTTGCGAAGCCGCCGCCGCTGCGTGGCACCGGCGCGCCTGCCGTCGTGCCAACGCCGAGCACGTCCACGCGGATGCCCTGCGCCCGCGCGGCGTGTGCCGCCGCGGTGGCATCGCCCCCGGCCGTGTCGGTGACGAGCACGATCTCGCCGCCTTTCACGTGCGATTGCTGCAACAGCTTGACACTTTGCCGGATGCCGGCCGCAGCGTCGTTGCCGGGTACCGGCATCACGTTCGGCTGCAACGCCCCGAGCAGGTTCAGCACCGTGCGCTTGTCGTCCGTGAGCGGCGCCACCGTGAACGCGGCGCCCGCGTACGCGACCAGCGCGGTGCGCGCGTCGCCCGCGTCGTCGAGCAGGTCATGCACGGCGAAGCGTGCGTGCGCCAGCCGATCGGGTTTCAGGTCCTGCGCCAGCATGTCGTCCGAGAGCGAAATCGCCACCACGCGCGCCGCGCCGTTGACGTACAGCGGGGTTTCGACCTTCTGCCACGCGGGACCGGCCAGCGCCCCCACCGCCAGCAGCCACGCCAGCGCGACCGCGGCCAGCGCGGTGCGCCGGCGCGCGCCGGTGTCGCGCACCAGATGCGGTAGCAGCGCCGCGTCGGCCAGCCGTGCCAGCGCCGCGCGCCCGCTGCTGCTGCGCGCCAGCATCCACAGCGCCAGCGGCAGCGGCGCCAGCGCGATCCACCACCACGGGCGCAGGAAATGCAGCGGCACGTCGAACACGTTCATGCCGCAAACACCCGGCGCGGCAGCAGCGCGCGCCACGGCAACAACGTGCAGCCCAGCAGCAGCGCGAACGCGAGCGGCCACGGGTACCACTCTCGCGCGGGCCGCAGCAGCGAATGCCCCGTCGCCAGCGGTTCCAGCGAATCGATGGTGCGATAGGCATCGGCAAGCTGGTCGCCATCCGAGGCGCGGAAGAACTGCCCGCCCGTATCGTTGGCGATCTGCGCCAGGACCGCCGGGTCGAACGATTCCTCGGGCGACGGCAACTGCATTCCGAACATGCTGATGGATGCCGCATTCGAGCCGACGCCGATCGTGTAGATGCGCACACCGGCGGCCTTGGCGAGCTTCGCCGCCTGCAGTGGCGCGACGCTGCCGGCGGTGTTCACGCCGTCGGTGATCAATACCAGCACCCGCGCGCGTGCCGGCAGCGCGGTGAGGTGTTTGACGCCCAGCACGATCGCGTCGCCGATCGCGGTTTCACGGCCGGCGAGGCCGATCGCGGCGCCGGCCATCTGGTCGGCCACCGCGTTCACGTCGAAGGTCATCGGCGTCAGGAGGTACGCGTGGGTGCCGAACAGGATCAGGCCCACGTCGTCGCCGGAGCGCGTCTGGATGAAGCGCTGCGCGATCGCCTTGACGGAGGCGAACCGGCTGACCATCTGGTCGCCGAAACGCATGTCCTGGATCGCCATGCTGCCGGACGTGTCCACGGCCAGCATCAGCGAGCGCCCGGTGTGCGTCAGCGCCTGCGGCGGCGCCGGCTGCTGCGGCCGCGCCGCCGCGCACACCAGCAGCAACCACGCAAGCGCCGCCACCGCGAGCCGGCCGCGCTGGCCCGGGCCACCACCCGCGCCGGATGCGAGCGCGACCGGTTGCGGCAGGTGCAGCGCGGCACCGGGCGCCGCCGGCGGCAGTAGTTTCCACGCGAGCCACGGCAACGGCAGCAGCAGGAACATGAAGGGCCAGGCGAAAGTCATGTCGCGGTTCGCCCACCCGCAGGTCGGGGACGCGCATCGACCCCCTGCGGTACGAAGGGGGTCGCCGCGGAGTGCCGCGCGCGCAGCGCGACCGCAACGCGGCGAGGCGATGCGCCCGGTCCGCGGAGCGCTTCCCGACACCACGCGCGCAGTGCCGCCAACAACGCGGGCGCGTCGATCGCCGGCCCGGCGCGGAAACGCGCCTCGACAAGTTGATCGAGCGCAGCCCGCGCCGTGTCGTTGCGCGCGTGCCGATGCAGGAACGCACGCCAGTCGCCGCCACCGCGCGCCGCGACGGCAGGATCGATGCGACGCGCGATGCGCCGCAGCAGGCGCGAGGCGCCATCCGCCAGCTTGGCGGCATCACCGTCGCGGCCGAACGCGGAGGCGAGCGTGTCGACCTCCCGCAACGCGGCACGCCGCGGCGCGCGATGGCGGCGCCAAGCGAGCCACGCCACCAAAAGCAGGCAGGCCGCCACCACGAACGCGGCGACGATCCACCATCCCGGGCCCGGTGGCCACCATCCGGCCGGCGGTACGTGGATGTCGCGTAGCACCGGCCCGTTCACGGCCGACGCACCCGCACCCGCTGGCGCCACAGCGGCGTCAGGATCGTTTCCGGATCATCCGTCGTCGCCAGCGCGGCCCACGCCACCGCCGCGCGGTCGCACGCGGCCGCCAGATTCCTCCACCCCTGCGCAAGACGATCGCGCAGTTGCGTGCGCGCCGTGGCAGCCGTGAGGTCGACGCGATACTTGCCCGCCGCGGTGTCGAAAAGATACGCGCCCGCCGGTGCCGGCACACGTTCCAGCGGATCGGCCACTATCGCGACGCGAAGGTCGACCTCGCGTGCCAGGCGCGCAAGCGCGGTCGTCGCGGCCGCATCGGTGCACCAGCCATCGGACAGCAGCCACACCTGGCTGCCGCGCGCGACCGCCGCGTGGGCGCGTTTGACGGCAGCCGACAGTGGCTCGTCCGCAACTTCGGGAGACACGGACGCCACGGCGTCCCAGCGCGCCAGCGCGCCAAGCATCGCGAGCGCGCCGCGGGTACCGGCGCGTGCATCCACCGCCGCGCGCACGCTGCCGAACGCCATCGCGCCGACGCGGTCGCCGCCGCGCACGCTGGTCCAGGCAAGCCACGCCGCCGCACGTGCCGCCGCGACCGACTTGTAGCGCGTGCGGGTACCGAAGCGCATCGTCGCGTGGGTGTCGACGAGCACGATCGATCCGTGCTCGCGCTCCGCCTCGAACAGTTTGGTATGCCACTTGCCGCTGCGCGCGGTGCGGCGCCAGTCGATGTTGCGGGCGTCGTCGCCGGCCTGGTAGATGCGCGATTCGGCATAGTCCATGCCGCGTCCGCGCACCGCCGAGACGTGCGCACCCGCGGTCGCCTCGCGCATGCGGGTGGCGTGTGCGCGCGGCTTGCCGGCGTGCGCACGCAGCGCGATCAGGTCGGCCAGATCGACGCGGGTAATGCCGTCATGACGGGATTCGGGACTCGGGACCCGGGACTCGGCGGGCAATCGCGAAGCGGCGGTGAACGGCACGGCTGCAGACATGACTCAACGATCGTAGTCGCCACGACTCAAAAATGGATTCCGGGTTCCGTTTTCCGATGCACCCGGAAAACGGCCCCGGAATGACGGGGTTGCGATGAGTTGCTGCCTTCCAGATTGCGGGTCCCGAGTGCCGGGTCCCGCTCTCACGGCAATGGGACGCATTCAAGCAACTGCCGCGTCACGTCATCGACGCGCAGGCCCTCGGCCTCGGCTTCGTAGCCCAGCAGCACGCGATGGCGAAACACGTCCGGCGCCAGCGACTGGACGTCTTCGGGCAGCACGTAGTCGCGGCCCGCGAGCCATGCCGCGGCGCGTGCGCAGCGTTCCAGCGCGATGCTGGCGCGCGGGCTCGCGCCCCACGCGATCTTGTCGCGCAACGCGGGCGCCCACGGCCGCGGATCGCGCGTCGCCAGCACCAGTTGCACGATGTATTCCTCGAGCCCGTCCGCGAGGTGAAGATCCAGCACCTCCTCGCGCGCCGCGAAGATGTCCGCCTGCGTCAGCACGTGGGCTGGCGCGGCGTGCGGGCCCAGCTCGTCGCGCGCACGGCGGTGCGCAAGCTGCATGATCGCGCGCTCGGACCCCGCTTCGGGATAGTGCACGGGCACGTGCAGCAGGAAACGGTCGAGCTGCGCTTCGGGCAAAGGGAACGTGCCTTCCTGCTCAATGGGATTTTGCGTCGCCATCACCAGGAACAACCGCGGCAGCGGCCACGAACGCCGGCCGATCGTGACCTGGCGCTCGGCCATGGCTTCGAGCAATGCGGATTGCACCTTGGCGGGCGCGCGGTTGATCTCGTCGGCGAGCACGAGGTTGTGGAACAGCGGCCCGGGTTCGAATTCGAATTGGCCGGTGGCCGGGCGCAGCACGTCGGTGCCGGTGAGGTCCGCGGGAAGCAGGTCCGGCGTGAACTGCACGCGATGGAAGTCGGCCTCGATGCGCGCGGCCAGCGCCTTGATCGCGGTGGTCTTGGCAAGGCCGGGCGCGCCTTCGACCAGCAGGTGCCCGTCGGCCAGCAACGCGATCAGCACGCGTTCGACCAGCGCGGGCTGGCCAATGACCTCCCTCCGCAGCGCGTCGCGCAGGGCCGCAAAGCGCACCTGCAGCGGGAAAGTGCCGGCAGCGCCGGGCGGTTCGGTGGACGCTGCCTGCGCCGGGAGCGGGTCTGCATGCATGGGACAAGTAGACCACATCCCGGCACAAAAGTTTGTTGGGACTCCCCTCTCTCTGGCAGGAGGAGAAAGGCGAACGGCGCGGTTGCCCGCGCCGTTCCCGTGAACCCGCTGACGCAAAACGTCAGTTCACGGTGGTTTCCTGTCCCAGGATATGCGGCGTAATGAACACCAGCAACTCTGCTTTGCTGTTGGTGTCCTCCTTGTCGCGGAACAGCGCACCCAGGATCGGGATGTCGCCGAGGAACGGTACCTTCAGCACCTGGTGATTGTTGGTGAACTGGTAGACGCCCCCCAGCACCACGGTCTGCCCGTTCTCGACCAGCACCGAGGTGTCGATCTCGCGGTGGTCGATCTGCGGCACGAAGCCGCCGCCGGGGTTCGGGACCAAAGCCGCCAGCGTATCCTGCAGCACCTTGAGCTTCATGAACACGCGGTTGTCGGAGGTGATCGTCGGGGTAACGTCGAGTTCCAGCACCACGTTCTTGAACTGCACGGTCGCCGTGCCCTGCCCACCGGTCGAGCCGGAATTCTGGAAAGTCAGGTAGCCGATCTGCTGGCCCTGCTGGATGGTCGCTTCCTGATTGTTGGCGGTCACGACCTTGGGCTGCGAAATCGTCTCGCTGCGACCTTCCTGCTGCGCCGCGGAGAGCTCCAGATTCAGCATGTAGTCGTTGCCGATGATGCCGAGCGCGAATTGGCTAGTCGTGATCCCCGCCGTGGTGGCCGGAAGGTCGACGTTCAGCCCGGTGGGAACGGTGGGGGCGTTTGGATTGGTCGGCAAACCGCTGGCAGTCGAGCCGACCGACACGACGTTGTGCAGTCCCCCCGGACCCGAGTTCACCTGGAATCCGCCAATGCCGAGTCTTGCACCCAATTCACGCGTGAAGCTGTCGGTCGCGACCACGAGGCGCGACTCGATCAGCACCTGCTTGACCGGGCGATCGAGCACCGACACGAGCTGGCGGATCTCCTGCACCTTCTCGGGCGTGTCGTTGACCAGCAGGGTGTTGGTGCGCTCGTCGTAGGACACGCTGCCGCGCGGCGACAGGAAACCCCGTTCGCTGGTGGTCGAACCGCTGCCGCCGCCACCGACGTTGCCGGCTTTGGCACCCGAGGTGAGGAGGTTGGCGATCTGCTTGGCGTTGCCGTAGTTGATCGGGATGTAGTCGGTGACGAGCTGCGCGCTGTCCAGTGCCTTCTCGCGCGCGTCGGCGGCGTTCTGCTCGTACTTGGCAATCTCGGTTTGCGGTGCGACCCAGATCACGTTGCCGTTGCGCCGCTCCGCGAGGCTCTTGGCGCGCAGGATCACGGCCAGCGCCTGGTCCCAGGGCACGTCGACGAGCCGCAGCGTGACGTTGCCCTGCACGCTGTCGGAGGCGACGATGTTGAGGTTGGATACGTCGGCAAGGAGCTGCAGCACCGAACGCACGGGGATGTCCTGGAAATTGAAGGTGACGCGGCTGCCCTTGTACACGATCGGCTTCGGCGCGCCGAGCAGGTTGGTGTCCTCGGATTTGGGCCGCGTGAATTCGACCACGTACTGGTTGCCGGTCTGGTAGGCGGCCGTCTGGACGACGCCGCGGGTGTCGACGTCGATGCGCGCGCCGCCCGCGACCGCGTGGGTGTTGATGCTGCGTACCGGCGTCGCATAGCTCGTGACGTCGAGCCGCCGCGCCTGCGAAGCCGCGAGGTTGGCGCCCGCGATGTCGATCGTGGTGACGTCGCCATTGGTGTGCATGCTGGCCGCGGCGCCACCCTGGCTGAAGTTGATTACGAGCTTGCCGCCGCCATGCTCGCTGCGCCGGAAGTCGACGTTGGTGATGACGTTACCGTCCGCCATCGCCACCGCCTTGTCCGGATTCGCGGCCGCGATCGCGAGCGCGCGCTGGGACGCCGGTATCGGCGGTACGGATGCCAGTGCCGGCGCGGCGGCCTGCGGCGCAGGCGCCGGATCGGTGGCCGCGGTGGCGCCGGCCATCCCATCGCCGATCGTCACCAGCACCTGGTTGCCATCGACGCGGGTCACGTAGGGCGACGCCTGCGTCAGCGCGACGACCACGCGCGTGCGGCCGCTGGCCTCGACGGCGCTCACCGACTGCGCGGTTCCCTTGTCGATGCTGTACGCGCGCTGCGACAAACCGTTGCTGGTGGCGGCGAAATCGAGCGCGATGCGCGGCGGCGTGTTGGTGCTGAACGCCTCGGGTGCCGCAGCGGGACCGGCGAAGGTGAGGGTCAACTGGACCTCGCCCCCGGGCAGCGCGGCCGCGCTGACGTTCTGCAGCGTGTTGGCCGCCAGCGCCGGCCCGGCCACCAAGGCGAGCAGCAGGGCCAGCAGCGCGATCCATGCTCGCGCGGGTCGGGCAGCGCAGCCGCGGCCGGTGGAGCAAGCAGGTTTGGTCTTCATGAACGTAATCCCCGAGAAATCGTCATTTTTCGCCCAAGGCGACGCTCGCGTCGCGTTCCATCCAGCCGCCCGAACCGTTCGGGACCATTTCCTTCAGGTCGACCTGGCCGGTGGTCACCCTGGTGACACGCCCGTAGTTCTGGCCCATGTAGTCGCCGATGTGCACCTGATGAATCACGCCTTGCGGATCCTGGATGAGGGCTTCGATGGTGCGATGGGTTCCGATCGTGCCGACCATCTTCAGGCTGTCGAGCGGGAACGCTTCCAGCGGCTCGCGCGGACGGTTCTGGTCGGGGTGCGGCCCGGCCACGTTCCGCGCGTCCGCCTCCGGCGGCGCGGGTTCAAACGGGTCGCGCTTGTCCTGGTCCCGGTAGATGAAGGTTTCGAAGGTCTTGACGACCGGCAGCGCGGGCAGTGGCGCACCCTTGCGCGCCTTGACCTGCGCAACCCAACTTTGGAGCTGGCTTTGGCCGCTGCACGCCGCGAGGCCCAGCAGCATGCCGATCGTGGCGGCAGCCATGACGATCCGGGAAAGTCGCATGATCACTTTCCCCCCTTCCTGGCCGGGGCCTTGTGGCCGGCGTTCTTGCCATTCGGGGCCTCGCCGGCCTTGGCCTCCTCGTCGCCGAGGTAGCGGTACGTCTGCACCGTGCCTTCCAGCATCAACTGGCCACCGGGCGGTGGCGCGTCCTTGCCACCGCTCGACTTGACGCCCGTGAGCGACACGTCGTGCATGGTCAGGATCACCACGCGCGGCAGCGAGGCGACGCCGCTGATGAAGGTGCCGAACTGGTGGTAGGTGCCCTGCATCTTCAGCGCGATCGGCTGGATCGCGTAGAACTCTTTCGGAATTTCGGGCTTGGGCTGGAACAGGTCGGTTTCGATGCCGGCCGCCTGCGCGGTCTGCGAGATGTTGACGAGCAACGCCGGCATTTCGGTCTTGCTGGGCAGCTCGCGCAGCATCTGGCTCAGCATCTCGTTCATCTGCCCGAGTTGCGCCTTCAGCGCATCGAGGTTGACGACCTTGGCCTGCTTGTCCTCGAACTCCTTCTTGAGCGTCAGCTCCTGCTGCTGGCCGCTCGCGAGCTGCTCTTGCTGGCTGCTGACGTAGAAATACCAACCGAGGAACACGATCACCGCCAGTACAAGGGCAATGAAGAAGCCCTTGACCGAACCGGGCCAGCCGCCGATGTTGTTGCGGTCGAGATTGCGCAGGTCATCGATGAATTTCATGGCTTGGCTCCCGGCTTGCTGGCGGGCGCGGCAGGAGCCTGCGGCGCCTTCGCAACGGCGGCCGCCGACGACGCGCGCGGCGCCGCTGCGGATGCGGCGGGTGCCGATGCCGTCGGGGTGGGCGCCGAGGCAGCGTCCGCCACCGCGACCTCGCCCGACGCTGGCGACCGTGCCAGCGTTGTCGCGGACGAGGAAGGCGTCGCGGTGCTCGCGCCCGACGCAGGCGCATCGCCGTCGTCCTTCGGGGTGTCGAGCTTCACCACGAGTTCGAACTCGTACGGTGTGTTGGAGTCGGTGTGCGCGTTCACGGTCTTGACCAGCGTCGCCGGGCCCATCCACGGCGAGGCCTCGATGTTGCGCATGTATTCGGCAACGGTCGCGTTGGACTGGGCGACGCCGTCGAGGGTGAGCTTGTCGGCCTGTTGCTTGAGCGCGATCAGGCGCGCGCCCGACGGAATCGTTTCGACGATCTGGTCGAACAGGTGCACCATTTGCGAGCGGCTGGATTGCAGCTTTTCGACGATGCGCTTGCGCGCGAGCAGGCGATCCTTGACCTTCTGCAGGTTCTTGATCTCGGTTATCTTGACGTCCAGTTGCGCGATCTGGGCCTTGAGGTAGGCATTCCTGTCGTCCTGGTTCTGGATGCGCATGCCCATCCAGAAACTCCACAGCAGCACCAGCACGACCGCCGCCGCGGCGGCAAGGCCGAGCTGGCCGAAGAACTCGCGCTTGCGGCGTTCGCGGCGCTCCGCACGCCATGGCAGTAGATTGATCTTGGCCATCAGCCGAGGCCCCCGGTCGCGAGCATCGATGATTGCGCGCGGCGTTCGCTGCGTTCCGCGCGCCAGGGCAAAAGGTTGATCCCGGCCATCAGTCGAAGCTCCGCAGGGCCAAACCGGCGGCGATCATCAGGGCGGGTGCGTCCTGGGCAAGCGTCTGCGCCTGCAGCTTCGGCGACAACGACATGCTGGCAAGCGGGTTGGCAATGGCGCAGGGCACGCCGAGCTGTTCGACCACCATGTCGGCGACGCCCGGAATCGAGGCGCAGCCGCCGGCCAGCACGATCTGGTCGACCTTGCCGAATTCGCTGCCGGCGAAGAAGAACTGCAGCAGCCGGCTGACCTGCTGCACCATCGCTTCCTTGAAGGGCTCCAGCACCTCGATCTCGTAGGATTCGGGCAGGCCGCCCTGGCGCTTGGCGAGACCGGCTTCCTCGTAGGACATGCCGTAGCGGCGCATCACCTCGTCGGTGAGCTGCTTGCCGCCGAACACTTGCTCGCGCGAATAGATCGTGCGCTGGTTCTTCAAGACCGACAGCGTGATCATGGTGGCGCCGACGTCCACCAGCGCGACCAGCGAATCGCGCGGCACCGACAACTGGTCGGCGATCAGGCGGAAGGCGTTTTCCATCGCGAACACCTCGACGTCGACCACCTTGGCGGTCAGGCCGCCGAGGTCGAGCGCCGCGACGCGCATGTCCACGTTTTCCGTGCGCGATGCAGCCAAAAGGATCTGCTGCATCTCCGGATTGTCCTTCACCGGCCCGATCGGCTCGAAGTCCAGGCTGACTTCCTCGATCGGGTACGGGATGTACTGGTTGGCCTCGACCTGCACCTGGCCTTCGAGGTCATCCTCGGAAAGGTCAGCCGGCATCGGGATCACCTTGGTGATCACCGCCGAGCCCGCGACGGCTGCCGAGGCGAACTTGGTG
>JBOHYX010000037.1:0-12414 GCA_050738115.1 Rhodanobacteraceae bacterium | reverse complement strand
GGAGTGGACGTACCGCTGGTGTTCCGGTTGTCATGCCAATGGCATTGCCGGGTAGCTACGTACGGAAGCGATAACCGCTGAAAGCATCTAAGCGGGAAGCGCGCACCAAGATGAGATCTCCCGGGGCTTCAAGCCCCCTGAAGGAACCTTGAAGACTACAAGGTTGATAGGCGCGGTGTGGAAGTGCAGCAATGCATTGAGCTAACGCGTACTAATGATCCGTGCGGCTTGACCATATAACCCCAAGACGTTTGTTTACGTGCGTCCCTGCACAGGCGCCCGGCCAGCCATGGCTGGACTTTCCGCCAAGCAGATGAAGCACGCCTCGATGATACGTTTTGGCTCGAAGAATCAAACGCTTGTCACATCCCGACCCTATGCTGGACTGATGTCGTTTGGCGCATCCGTGCGCCGGAAGACCGGCCATCCTTGGCCGGACTTTCCGCGAAGCGACATCGTCCGCACCCCTTCCCTGGCGGCCATAGCGGTGTGGTCCCACCCGATCCCATCCCGAACTCGGCAGTGAAACGCACCAGCGCCGATGGTAGTTTGGCATTCGCCATGCAAGAGTAGGACACTGCCAGGGGCTTCAAAAAGTCGAAACGGCCATCCGAAAGGGTGGCCGTTTCGCGTTTCCGGTTCGGGCCCGATGTCGCGCGCTCGCGTCTTAAACTGAACGGGCATGGCGCAAGGTGGCGGATGAAGCTGATCGCACATAGGGGTGGGGCGGGTTTGCGGGTGGAAAACACGCTCGCGGCCTTTTCCAATGCGCTCAGGCTCGGGGCGGACGGCGCGGAACTGGACGTCCATCTCACTCGGGATGGCGAGGTTGTGGTTCACCACGACGCCCGCCTGAACAGCGCGTACTGCCGCAAGCCGGACGGGCGCTGGATCACGCGCGCCGAGGAACGGTCGCTGGCCGAACTCACGTACGCTGAAATCCGGCGATACGAGATCGGTGTACCCAATCCGCGGCGGGCATACGCGCGAACGTTCGATCGCATCGAGCCTGTTCGCGGCCAACGGATTCCGCTGCTCCGGGACGTGATCCGGCTCGCGAAGTCGCGGTCCGACCGCTTCTTTCTCGTCATCGAGATCAAGACGCCCGTTCTCGACGCCGCGCGCCAGCCGTGGGCCACGCTCGTCGATCGGACGCTCGGCGTCATCGACGGCGAAGCTTTCGCCGGTCGCTCGATCCTGTGCTCGTTCGATTGGGGCGCGTTGATTTACGCGCGGCACCAGCGGCCGGGGCTCGCGACGTGGTTCACCACCGACCCGCTGAGCTGGTTTGCGCGCAGCCGCCCGCCGCCAGACGATATCCCCCCGGATGCGGCGAAACTCCGGGTCTTGCGCTCGGCGTACCAGGCAGGGGCTCCGTGGTTTGCGGCGTTTGATCCGCACCGGTACGAGCGCGGCATCCCGGAAGCAATTGCGGCTGCAGGCGGCAGTGCGTGGCTGATGTATGCCAACGATTTTACGCGCGAACGCGCGCAGGCGCTGACCGCGTTCGGTCTCGATGCAGTCGTGTGGACCGCCAATCTCCGCGACCGCGCTGCATTGGAGCGTCTGGTCCGGACGGGTGCAACGAACCTGATGCTTGACTACCCCGACGTCGATCTGGCTGCAATGGCGGCACCCGGATCGAGCTGACGCGCCGGACGCAGCGCGAATCGTCCAGCGCCGCCGGAGCGAGTCGTGCGGCCACTTCAACATCGCACCACGGCGGGTCTGGTCCCGTCATTCGGCTCAGATCCATCCGGCGAGCTGCCGCATCGTGAGGTCCGCCAGTGCCGTCACGTGTGCCGTGCCGGCGTTGAGCGCCGGGATGTATCGGAACCGCCGGCCACCGTTGGTCAGGAACGCGGCGCGATAGCGCAGCGCGACTTCCTCCAGAGTCTCGAGGCAGTCAACCGCAAAGCCCGGGCACAGGACGTCGAGCGTCTCGACATCCTGTCGCGCCAGTTGTTCGATCATCTCGTCGGTGTAGGGCCGCAGCCACGGTTGTCGCCCGAGTCGCGACTGGAAAGTGACCAGCAGTTCGTCGTCGACAAGCCCGAGCGCATCGCCGAGGCGGCGAACGGTTTCGCGGCACTGCTCGGGGTAGGGATCGCCCGCTGCCGCGTATTTTTCCGGGATGCCGTGAAAGCTCAGCAGCAACTTCTGGCCACGACCGTTCTGTGCCCAGTGCGCCTGCACGCTCGCCGCCAGCGCGGCCAGGTAACCCGCATCGTCGTGGTACCCGTTGATCGTCCGGATCTCGGGTGGCCAGCGCAGCGCCTGCACAACGCGGGTCACGGCGTCGAGCGCTGCGCCGCTGGAGGTAGCTGAATACTGTGGAAACAGCGGCAGGACCAGGATGCGGCGCACGCCTTCGGCCATCAGCGATTCGATCGTGGCTGCGGCGGACGGCTCGCCATAGGTCATGGCAAGTGCGGTGTCGACGCGGCCGGACGTCCGCCGCGTGAGTTCGACGCCCAGTGACCGGGCAAGTTGCTCGCTGAAGACCATGAGGGGCGATCCGTCATCGCGCCACACCTTGGCATACGCTTCGGCCGAGCGCCGTGGGCGCGTGCGCAGGATGTAGCCGTGCAGCACCGGCCACCACAGCCAGCGCGGAAACTCGATCACGCGCGGGTCGGACAGGAATTCGCCGAGATATTCGCCCACCGCGTCGGCGGTCGGCGCAGCCGGCGTACCCAGGTTGACCAGCAGCACCGCCACGCGCCGGGCGCCGCGCGGTTCAGTCGGGACAGCGAAACCTCGGTAACGGGGCATGATCCTGCCGGCGGATGCGCAACCGCGCCAGTTTGACAGACTCCGACTGCTTGGGCACGGGAGGCGTGCTGCCGGCGGCAACCACCCGCGGGTCGTGGTGCCGCGACGCCGGTCGGCGAAACGGTTTCGATCGCTGCGCTGCGGTACACTTGGACGTGGCGGAGAGGGGCGGTCCACATCCGTGGCCGCCTGCCCACACTCCGCACGAGGTTGTCATGGGTTTTGACAGTATCTGGCATTGGCTGCTTCTGCTTGTGATCGTGCTGGTGATTTTCGGCACCGGCAAGCTGACGAAAATCGGCCCCGATCTCGGCAACGCCGTGCGCGGCTTCAAGAAGGCGCTCAGCGGCGATGAAGAGAGCGACAAGGCCGACAAGGCCAAGGCGGCGGAAACGACCGAGCAGTTGCGCGCGGATCCGCCCGCAGCCGCCGGCACGGCGCAACAGGAGCAGCACGACTCCGCCGAGTCGAAATAGCCTGGCGGGGTGTTGCGATGATCGAGCTCAGCTTCACGAAGCTGCTGCTGGTGGCGATCATTGCGTTGATCGTGCTCGGGCCTGAAAAGCTCCCCAAGGCCGCGCGCATGGCCGGCGCAATGTTGCGACGCTTGCGCGTCGGCTGGGACAGCGTGCGCAGCGAAGTCGAGCGGGAACTGGAGATCGAGGAAATCCGGCGCGCGGCGAAGGACGCCGTCGCGCGCGCGGAGTCGTTCCAGAAGACAGCAACGGAAACCGCGCAGTCCGCACGCAAGTCGGTGAACGAGGCGGTTGCCGAAGTCGCCGCGGCGACGCGCGCTGCCCGCGACTCGGTCGCCGAGGTCGCCGTCGCCACGCGGGACGCTGGCGCCCGGGAACCGGCCAAGGGTGCCGAAGATGGCGACGCCTGAGCACGGCCCGGTCCAGGATTCCGACAAGGATCCGGGTTTCGACCTCGAACAGGGCATCTTTTCCCACCTGCTGGAACTGCGCACGCGGTTGATCAAGTCGATCGCCTGCGTGGTAATTGTGCTGGTCTGTCTGGTTCCATTCGCCAACCGGTTGTACACGTGGCTGGCCGAGCCGCTGGTGAAGCGGCTGCCACACGGCGCGCACCTCATCGCGACCCAGGTCGCCAGTCCCTTCCTCACGCCCCTGAAGCTCGCCTTCTTCACCGCACTGTTCATAAGCATGCCGGTGATTGTTTACCAGTTGTGGGCGTTCGTGAGCCCCGGCCTGTACCGGCACGAAAAACGCCTCGCGCGCCCGCTGCTGATCGCGTCGGTGATCCTGTTCTATTGCGGCTGCGCGTTTGGGTACTTCCTGGTATTGCCCGCCGCGTTCAAGTTCCTGACGGCGGTGACGCCGCATGGCGTCGAGATGATGACCGACATCACGCACTACCTCGATTTCGTGATGCTGGTGTTCTTCGCGTTCGGGATCTGTTTCGAGATCCCGGTCGTCGAGGTGGTCGCGGCGGCCGTCGGCGTCGTCACGCTTGCGAAACTGAAAAGCTGGCGACGTTACGTCGTGGTCGCGGCGGCGGCCGTGGCGGCGGCCATCACTCCGCCCGACATCATGTCCATGATGCTGCTGCTGTGCGCGATGATGCTGTTGTACGAACTTGGCATCATCGCGGTGCGGATCCTCGTCAAGCCCAGGGAGGCCGCGGATGCGGCCGGGCAGACGCCCTGATCCACGGTGACCGGCGCAACGCGCAAGATCGTACACGTGGACATGGACGCGTTCTACGCGTCCGTCGAACAGCGCGATGATCCGGCGCTGCGCGGCAAGCCGCTCATCGTCGCTTGGCGCGGTGCCCGCTCGGTCGTGCTGACGGCCAGCTACGAAGCGCGCCCGTTCGGCGTGCACTCCGCGATGCCTGCGCGCCGTGCCGAGCGCCTTTGCCCGCAGGCGGTGTTCGTGCCGCCCGACTTCGTTCGCTACAAGGCCGTGTCGCGGCAGGTACGCGCAATCTTTGCGCGCTATACCGACCTGGTCGAGCCGCTGTCGCTGGACGAGGCCTATCTCGATGTGACGGCCAACGCGCAGGGCCTGCCTTCGGCCACCGCGGTCGCGCAGAGCATTCGTGCCGCGATCCGCGCGGAGACCGGTCTCACCGCGTCGGCCGGGGTCGCTCCCAACAAGTTCCTGGCCAAGCTGGCATCCGATTACCACAAGCCGGATGGCCTCACCGTGGTGAGCCCGGGTCGTGCGCTGCGCTTTCTCGCGCCGCTGCCCGTCGGGCGTTTGCCGGGCGTTGGCAAGGTGATGCAGCGCCGGCTCGGCGAACTCGGCATTGCGCTCGTGTCGGATCTGCGTGCGTGCGACGCGGGCGAGCTTGAACGGCGCTTCGGCCGCTACGGGAAGCGGTTGCACGAGTTGTCGCTGGGCATCGACGAGCGGCCCGTCACGCCGCACCGCCCGACCCTGCAGATTTCGAGCGAGGACACGTTCGAGCGCGACCTGACGCTGGAAGAGCTTGCACCGCACATCGTGCGCCTCGCCGAGCACACCTGGGTCGCGAGCCGACGCGAAGCGGAAGGCGAACATGGCCGCGTTGCGCGGACGGTGGTGTTGAAACTCAAGACCGCTGGTTTTCACGTCCACACCCGCAGCCTGACGCCGCGCGAATTCCCCGCGACCGGCCACGAACTCGCGGAAATCGCGTGCGCGTTGCGGGCACGCGTGGACCTGCCATCGCGCACGCGCTACCGGCTGGTCGGGGTTGGTCTCGCAGGTTTCGTCGATCGCGACGGATACGCGGCGCAGCGGGAGCTGTTTGCCTGAAACCGTGATCAGCCCGCTGTCCGCGGCACGTCGCGCAGGAACACCGGCAGGTCGGCCGCCCGCGGCTGCGCACCGAGCTGGTTGAGCATCGCCGTGACGTGCCCATGATGATACGTCGTGTGATTGATCACGTGCAGCACCATGTCTTCGCGGCGCAGCGCGCCTTCGCCGCCGCCGATGAACGTGAAGTCCACGATGTCGCTACTGACAGCCGGCGTCATTGCCTTGGCGTAATCAGTGTACCAGGCATCGATGTCGCATTGCGCCTCGCGCAACTCGGCGAGTGACGGCGCGGTTTCCGGATTGCGCGTGGTGAGGTGATGCGGAACCCCGAGCAGGTGTGATTTCCACACCACATCCATCAGGTAGACGTGGTTGAGGGTGCGCAGGATGCTGCCGGCGAAGATGGGCGTGGACGCCGTGAGTTCGGCCCTGGAGAGTTCGGCCAGCGTTGCATACAGCCGCCCATCGGCCCACGCCTTGTAGCGTGCCAGCGTTTCCAGATGCCGGGTCGATTCAGGCATGGCTACTTCCGCTTCGGAATGTACAGGTCGGTGATGGTGCCTTCGGCCTCCTCGGCGGCCATGCCCGTGGCTTCGCCAAGGGTCGGGTGCGGATGGATCGTGAGCGCGATATCGGCGATCTCGGCGCCCATTTCGATCGCGAGGGCGATCTCGGAAATCAGGTCACCCGCGTGGACGCCGACGATGCCGCCGCCGATCACGCGCTGCGTGGCCTCGTCGTAGATGAGCTTGGTGAGCCCCTCGGCACGGTCCATCCCGAGCGCACGGCCCGACGCCGCCCACGGAAACTTGCCGACGCCGATCTTGAGGTCCTTCTCCCTTGCTTCGCGCTCGGTGACGCCGACCCACGCGATCTCGGGGTCGGTGAACGCAACCGACGGCACCACGCGCGCATCGAAGTCACGCTTCATTCCAGCCGCCGCTTCCGCGGCGGCGTGGCCTTCGTGCACGGCCTTGTGCGCGAGCATCGGCTGGCCGACCAGGTCGCCGATCGCGAAGATGTGGCCGACGTTGGTGCGCATCTGCCTGTCCACGGGAATCAAGCCGCGTTCGGTGACGGCAACGCCGGCCTTGTCGGCGCCGATCCTGTTGCCGTTCGCATCACGCCCCACCGCAACGAGCACGCGGTCGAAGACGTTGCGTTCCGGGATGCTGTCACCCTCGAACTCGCAGGCGATGCCGCCTTTCTGCGGCTTGGCGGCGGTGACCTTGGTCTTGAGGTGCGCCTTCACGCCCTGGGCCTTGAGGCGCGTGGCGAGTGGTCGCACCAGGTCCGCGTCCGTACCCGGCATCAACTGGTCCATGAATTCGACCACGGTGACCTCGCTGCCGAGCGCGCGGTACACGGTGGCCATTTCCAGCCCGATGATGCCGCCGCCGACCACCAGCAGGCGCTTCGGCACTTCGCGGATTTCCAGCGCGGCGGTGGAATCCATCACGCGCTCGTCGTCCCACGGGAATATCGGCAAGTGCACCGCTTGCGAACCCGCCGCGATGATGGCCTGCTCGAAGCGGACCAGCTTCTTGTCCTTGCCGTGCACCACTTCCAGCTCGTGCGGCGACAGGAACGCACCGACGCCTTGCACCGCCCGGACCTTGCGCTGCTTCGCCATCGTGGCGAGGCCGCCGGTGAGCTTGCCGACCACTTTGTCCTTGAAGTCGCGCAGTGCGTCGATATCGATTTTCGGCTTGCCGAACGTGATGCCGTGGGCCGCCATCAGCTCCGCACTGTCGATCACCTCGGCTGCATGCAGCAGCGCCTTGGATGGAATGCAGCCGACGTTGAGGCACACGCCGCCGAGGGTGCCGTAGCGTTCGATCAGTACGGTGTCGAGGCCAAGGTCGGCGGCGCGGAACGCGGCGCTGTAACCGCCTGGCCCCGAACCCAGCACCAGCAATTGGCATTCCATGTCGGCCTTGCGGCCGGTTTCCGTGGCTCGCGGTGCTGCCGGGTGGCCGGGGTGCCCGCTTGCGGAGGGAACTTGTTGTTGGCTCCCTCCGCCAGCGGGGGAACGTTGGGGTGGGCGTGAAGCTTGCGTCGCATTGCCCGCCTCCGCCTTCGGCACCTCCCCGCGCTGCGCGGAGGGAGGATTCTTCGGTTGGGCGGAGGCAGAAGGATGCGAATCCTCGCCCTCCGCCTCAACGACCGCAATCACCGATCCTTCGTCGACGCTGTCGCCGACCTTGACCTTCATTTCCTTGACCACGCCGGCGGCCGACGCCGGCACTTCCATCGTGGCCTTGGCCGATTCCAGCGTGACGAGGCCCTGGTCCTTGTCCACGTGGTCGCCGACCTTGACCATCACCTCGATCACGGGCACGTCGTGGAAATCGCCGATGTCGGGTACCTTGAGTTCGATCGTGTGTGGCATCTCGATTCCCTTCAGGTCAAAGCAGCGCGCGGCGCATGTCGGCGAGCAGCCCGGCGAGGTAGGTGGCGAAGCGCGCGGCCGCGGCGCCGTCGATCACCCGGTGGTCGTAGCTCAGCGACAGCGGCAGGATCAACCGTGGCGCGAATTCCTTGCCGTTCCACCCCGGCCGGGTCGCCGAGCGCGACACGCCGAGGATCGCGACTTCCGGTGCGTTGATGATCGGCGTGAACAGGGTGCCGCCGATGCCACCCAGCGACGAGATGGAAAAACATCCGCCCGACATTTCGCCGGGGGTGAGTTTGCCCTCGCGCGCCTTCTTCGCCAGCGCCGACATTTCCCCGGCGATGTCGAGCACGCCTTTCTTGTCGCAGTCGCGGATCACCGGTACCACAAGGCCGTGCGGCGTGTCGGCCGCGAACCCGATGTGGAAGTATTTCTTCATCACCAGGTTCTCGCCGGATGCGTCGAGCGAGGCGTTGAAATTGGGGTACTTGCGCAGTGCGGCGACCGACGCCTTGATCAGGAATGCCAGCAGGGTCACCTTGACGCCCGCCTTGTCGTTGTCCTTGTTGAGCGCCTTGCGCAGCGCTTCGAGGTCGGTGATGTCGGCGTCCTCGAACTGCGTGACGTGCGGGATCATCGCCCAGTTGCGCGCGAGATTGGCGCCGGACAGCTTCTGGATGCGCGACAGCGCACGCGTTTCGACCTCACCGAACTTGGTGAAGTCGATCTTCGGCCATGGCAGCAGGCTCAAGCCGCCACCTGCGGCTTGCGTGCCGGTGCCCGTCATCACCGATTTCACGAATTGCTGCACGTCCTCCTTGACGATGCGTCCACCGCGCGCGCTGCCGGTGACGTGTCCGAGGTCGACGCCGAGCTCGCGCGCGAACGCGCGCACCGCCGGGCTTGCGTAAGGCACCGTGTCCGGCATCACCGATTCGGCTCCGAAGGGCGGCCGCGGCGCACGCGTCGCACCCGTATCCCCGGAAGACGGGACCGCGTGCAGGGGTGGATGGCCCTGGCGTTCGGTGGATCCGGGCGTCGCCTCCGCTTCGGCGGACGCCGGGACTTCGTCGCGCCGGGGTGCACGCTGGTCCGCCTCGTCGCCGCCTTCGCGTTCGCCCGCCTGTTTCGCCGGCGCCGGCGCCGGTTCGCCGCCAGCCGCTTCGATCATCGCGATCACGCTGCCTTCGGAAACCTCGTCGCCAACCTTGACCTTGAGTTCCTTCACGGTGCCGGCAAAGGGCGCGGGTACTTCCATCGTGGCCTTGGCCGATTCCAGCGTGACCAGCCCCTGGTCCTTGTCGACGTGGTCGCCCGGCTTGATCATCACCTCGATCACCGGAACGCCGTCGAAGTCGCCGATGTCCGGTACTTTTGCTTCGCGAACGTCTGCCATGGCGGTTCCTTGAAATCCAGCGGCGTGGGAACGTCCAGTTTCGCGCATTTGCGCGGCGGCGTCATGTATGGACGGCGGGAGCCGAAGGTCACCGTGACGAACGACGCATGACAGCGCGCGGCGCGGGCCGGCACACTGGCGCACGCTCATCGAACCGTGGCCACGGAGCCGCTCCATGTTGACGATCCGGAATCTCTCCAAAACGTACCCGAACGGCGTGCGCGCGCTCAGCGAGGTGTCGCTGGACATTCCGAACGGGATGTTCGGCCTGTTGGGACCGAACGGCGCGGGCAAGTCCACGCTGATGCGCACCCTCGCGACGCTGCAGGATCCGGATTCCGGCAGCATCAAGCTGGGCGATCTCGACGTGCTGGCCGACAAACCGGCCACGCGGCGCGTGCTCGGTTACCTGCCGCAGGAATTCGGCGTGTATCCAAAAGTGTCCGCGGAAGCGATGCTGGATCACTTCGCGGTGTTGAATGGCGTCACGCGTCGCGGCGAGCGTCGCGATCTGGTCGACGCGCTGCTGAAGCAGGTGAATCTGTGGGACGTGCGCAAGCGCAGGCTGGGCGGGTTTTCCGGCGGCATGCGCCAGCGTTTCGGGATCGCGCAGGCGCTGATCGGCGATCCGAAACTCGTGATCGTGGATGAGCCGACGGCCGGGCTCGATCCCGAGGAGCGCCAGCGCTTCCTGAACCTGCTGGCCGAAATCGGCGAGCGCGTGGTGGTGACCCTGTCGACCCACATCGTCGAGGACGTGACCGAGTTGTGCCCGCGCATGGCGATCATTGCCGAAGGCCGGGTGCGCCTCACCGGCGAGCCGCGCGAGACAATCCGCGCGCTGGAAGGCAAGGTATGGCGGCGCGCGATCGACAAGGCCGCGCTACCGGGCTACCGCGCGCGCATGACCGTGCTGTCCACGCGCCTTGCGGGTGGTGCGACGCTGATCCACGTGCTGGCCGATGCGAGACCCGAGGACGGCTTCGAGAACGTGCCAGCCAACCTCGAGGACGTGTATTTCGGCCAGTTGCACCACGCCGCGTCGAGCAAGGCTGCCTGACGTGTTTGGCGAAATCTTACGCCTCGAGGTGCGCCAGCAGCTCAGAAGCCCGCTGTTCTGGCTGATCGCGCTGGCCCTGGCTGGGCTGGCATTCGGCGCCGCGAGTTCCGATTCGATCCAGATCGGTGGCGGCATCGGCAACGTGCACCGCAACGCGCCGCTCGTCGTGGTGACGATGCTGGGCTTCTTTTCGATCATCGGGTTGTTCCTGATCACGATCTTCGTGGCCGGCGCAGCGCTGCGCGACTTCACGTCGAATACCGCAGAACTGATGTTCGCGACGCCGGTGTCGCGCTCGGCGTATCTCGGTGGCCGCCTCGCTGCGGGGTGGGTCGTCAGCGTGCTGGTGCTCGTCGCGGTTGCGGTCGGGATGTGGCTGGGATCCCTGATGCCATGGATCGACGCCGCCCGGCTCGGGCCGACCCCGTGGCACGCCTACGGCTGGGCGCTCGGCGTGATGGTGCTGCCCAACCTGTTTTTCCTCGCCGCGCTGCTGTTCCTGCTCGCGGTCCTCACCCGCTCGATGCTCGGCACCTCGTCGGCGTGATCGTGTTGTTCGTGCTGTGGACGATTGCCGGCCTGACGCTCGGCCACGGCAACATCAGCCACCAGACCGCGGGCGCGTTGAGTGACCCGTTCGGGCTGCGCGCACTCGATCTCCTGACCCGGTACTGGACGCCGGACGACCGCAACGCCCGGGTGCCCGCGCTCACCGGCCTACTGCTCGGCAATCGCGCGCTGTGGTTGGGCATCGCCGTGATCCTGCTTGGTGCGACCGTGGCGCTGTTCAAACCGGACCGGGACGGCTTTCGCTGGTTCCGCCGGCGCCGGCGCGCGGGCGCGGCGGGCGTCCCGGCGACGAGCCCGGCAGCCGCGATCGTGCTGCCGCTGGTGACGCTCCGCAGCGGTTTCGCGGTGCGCTGCATCCAGTTCCGCAAGCTCGCGTGGTTCGATACCAAAAGCGTTTTCAGCGGCGCCGCATTCCTGGTGATGCTGCTGATCGGGTTTGCCAATCTCACCGCGGCGCTGTCCTTCACCGGCCAGATCTACGGCACCAGCGTGTATCCGGTCACGCACCTGATGGCCAGCGCCATGGAGGGCAGCTACCAATGGCTGCTGCTGATCATCCTGGCCTTCTACGCGGGCGAACTCGTCTGGCGCGAACGCGGTGCGCGCACCAGTGAAGTCATCGATGCCTTTCCGACGCCGGACTGGATTCCGCTGCTTTCCAAGGTCGCCGCGCTCGCTGTGGTGATCGTGGTGTTCCTGGCCGCCGGATCGCTGTACAGCATGGGTTACCAGGCGTTGCACGGATTCCATCACCTGCAGCCGCTCCTGTACCTCAAGTTCATCGGCCTCGATCTCGTCGATTTCCTGTTGTTCGCGATCATCGCGGTGGTGTTCCAGGCGTGGGCCAACAACAAATTCGTGGGCTACGCGCTGGTGGTCGCGTATTTCATCGCCCTGATCGCGCTCGGCCAGTTGCACTTCAGCGGCAACCTGTACCTGCCTGGGCAACACGCCCGGCACGCCGTATTCGGACATGGACGGGTTCGACACGTTCTGGATCGGCAAGTTGTGGTTCGGCGCGTACTGGTACTGCTTTGAAATCGCGTTGCTGGTGACGGCCGCGCTGTACTGGACCCGCGGCACCGCAGGTGGCTGGCGGGCCCGCGGCCCGGTGGCGCTGCAACGGTTCCGCCTGCCCGCCGTCTCGATCCTGATCGTCTCGCTGGCCGGGTTCGCCGCGATCGGGGTGTTCGTCTGGCACAACACGCATGGGCTCTACCGCTACCAGACGCGCGACGAGAAATTGCGCCTGCAGGCCGACTATGAGAAGGACTACCGCAAGTACATGGGCATGGCCCAGCCGCGCATCACCAACGTCGACATCGACATGGCGTTCCATCCACGCCGTCGCGCGCTCGACGTGACGGGGCACTACACGCTCGTCAACAAGCACGACAAGCCGATCGCTACCCTGCTGGTGCAATTGCCGGTGCCCGACACACGTGAGTTC
>JBOHYX010000036.1:0-12627 GCA_050738115.1 Rhodanobacteraceae bacterium | reverse complement strand
CCTCCAGCATCAGCGCGTGCACGAATGCCTGTGGCAGGTTGCCGCGAAGCTGGCGCTGCTTGACGTCGTATTCCTCCGAGTATAGCCCCGGCGGTCCGCACGCGGCGCGGTTGCGCTCGAAGTAGCGGATCGCGTCCACGGTGTCGCCCTGCTGATGCGCAGCCAGGGCGGCCACAAACCCGCACAGCAGGAAGGCGCCCTCGGCATCGCCCAGCCGGCCATCGTGCTGGCGGAAGCGGTACACGTAGCCCTCGCGGCGCAACTCGCGGCGGACCGCCGCGAGGGTGGCGGCTGTGCGGGGATCACCCGCGGGCAGCGCGCCCCGGATTCCGGGCAGCAGCAGTGCGGCGTCGACGCGCTCGTCATCCGGTGCGCGTTGCCAGCGACCGGATGGATGCGTGCAGTGCCCGGCGGTATCGGCGAGGATCGTCTCGGCGAGCGTCAACCAGTTGGCGATGCGCCGGGCCGGGGCGCCGGGGGCGCCGCTGATAGCGCGCAGCCCGGCGACGCCGATCAGGCGGCTGTGCGTCCAGCGCTGGTTGTCGAGTTCCCAGATCCCCGCCTCGGGCTCGGTCCAGCGCGCGGCGATGGCGTCGGCCGCCGCTTCGGCGGCCCGCCACCCGTCAGCGTCGAGATGGTCATGACGCGCGGCAGCGGCGAGCAGCAGCAGCGACTCGCCGAACCCGTCGAGCTGGAATTCGACGTTGACGTGGTTGCCGACGATGTCGTAGCCACCCGGGTAGCCGGGAAGATGCAGCGAACGCTGACCGGGGATGCGACCGCCCATCGTCGTATACGCGGGCTTCAGCGTGGGTCCGTCGTCGAGCAGCCGGGCAACCACGAACCGCACCGCGTCGTCGAGCAGCGGGAAAGGACCGGCGGTCGCCACGGCTTCGCCGGTGAAGCACTGGTCGCGGATCCACACGTAGCGGTAGTCGTAGTTGCGCCCCTGCTCCGCGCGTTCGGGAAGGCCCATTGTCGCGGAGGCCACCATCCCGCCGCCCGCGCTGGTCAGCCCGCGCAGCACCGCGTACGCGTGCCGCGCATCGCGCGGGCCCAGGCTGGCGGACAGCTCCGGCACCGCGCTGCGCCACGCGTGCGCGGTGGCGTCCCAAGCCTGGTTCGGCTCCGGAACCTCCCTGGGCAGCGTCTGCTCCGACAACTCCAGGACAAAGTCGCGATGGCCTCCGACGGGCAGGGTGAACTCCAGTGAAAGAGCATGCTTGCCGCTCGCCGCCTCCGGCCGGGCCTCGTCGGCGCCGCTCCAGCGCAGATGGAGGCGACCCACGCGGCCGGTCCACACGCCGTCCTCGCGCGTGAGGCGTGCGAGCCTGTGCTTCCCGAAGCCGGCCCGTGCGTCCAGCCGCGCCCGCACGCGCGCCCCGGTATCGACGGCGATCACCCGTCGCAGCAACACCAGCCGGTCGGGATCGCCAGGGAAGGCGAGCGCCTCGCGGCACTCGATGACGCCGCCCTCGGTGATCCAGCGCGAGTGCCAGATGAGGGTGCCCTCCTCGTAGTAGCCGCCCCACACGAAGCGCGCGTCGGTTGGCGTGATCGCGTATGCGCCGCTGCCACCGATCAGGGAGGAAAAGACCGCATCGCTGTCCCAGCGCGGCGCGCACATCCACACGATGTCCCCGCGTGGCCCGATCAAGGCGCCGCGCTCCCCGTCGGCCAGAAGGGCATATTCGCGCAGCACGTTCGGGGGGTAGCGCACGGCGTCGCGGCGGTTCGTCTTCCTGCTCGTCATCTCGCTCAACCGAATTTCACGAGGCCTGCCAGCACCGCCAGTCCGACCATCGTCCACACGAGGTAATCGGTGACGCGGCCGCTGTGCAGGTCCTGCAAAGCCTGGAACGGCGCCGTTTCGATTTTCGCCAGTATGCGCGCGAGCCGCCGCGTCGGGCGCCGACGCAGCAGCGACGCTGCCGGAAGCAGGATCGTCAAGGCGATGGTGAGCATCGCGGCCAGCGTGCCGGCGCCTGCAGCCGACGGCGTGCCCGCGACGAGGCCTTCTGCCGCGCGTCGCATGAAGGCGCCCGCAAGCTCCGACGGCAACAATGCGATCGCGAGCATCCCCACGCACGGCAGCAGCATCAGCCACACCGGGCGGTCGCCCTTTTCCCGCGCGCGCTCGGTGGGCGCGGAGAGTTCCACCGCCGGCGCGCCGCTCGCGCCGAGGAAGATGCGGCCCGCGGCCCGCAGCACCGCGCCGCCGGTCAGCGCGGTACCAGCGATGATCGCAACGATGGCCGCCAATCCGGATGAAGCTTCCTGCACGCCATCCGTGGCGTCGTGCAGCACACCCCAGGGCAAACCGCCGAGCATCAGCCCCGCCACCGCCATCGCCACGCCGACCGGCCAGATGCTGCGGCCCTTGCCGTACAACTGGAGTTCGTCCACCGAATTGAAGCGCGCGAGCAGGATGCCTGCGATCATGAACAGCGTGCCCTTCACCAGCCCGTGGCCGACGAGGTAAAGCAGGAATCCGCGCGTGCCGATCGTGCTCACCGCCGCGACCGCAACCAGCATGATGCCGAGGTGCGCGATCGTCGAGAACGCCAGCAGCCGCTTCAGGTGCCGCTGCGCCCACGCCATCAATCCGCCCACGATCGCGGTCGCGATGCCGAGCCACGCAAGGCCCCCGCGCACCAGCGCCATCACCTGCGCATCGGCGCGGAACACGATCGCGATCAATTTCAGCAGCGCGAACAGGCCGACGCTCACCATCACCCCGGAAAAGATCACCGACACCGGCGTCGGTGCCACCGCGTGGGCATCGGAAAGCCACATGTGGAACGGCACGATCGCGGCCTTGGTCAGCAACGCCGTGGCGACGAGGCAGAAGCCGGCCGCGATCACCGGATCGCCGGGAAGCCGCGCAATGATCCTGCCCATCGTGACGAAGTCCAGCGTGCCGGTGCGCGCGTACAGGAGGCCGATGCCGGCCAGCATGAGGAAGCTGCCGAGCGCGTTGGTGATGGTGAAATTGAGCGCGCCTTCCAGCGAACTCTTGCCGAGCGGAAACGCCGTGAGGGCAAACGCCGCGATCCCCATCAATTCGAACCACACGAACAGGTTGAACAGGTCGCGCGTGAAGCAGAAGCCGATCATCGCGCCAAGGAACAGCAGCATCAGCACGTGGAAATGCGCGTGGATTTCGTCAAAGTAGCCCCACGCAAACCCGAAACTGGCCGCGAACAGCAGCGCGCAGAACGCGGCGACCGCCGCGCTCGCGGGATCGACCGAAAACGCGATCCCGAGCACCACGTCCGGGCGGTGTGAGACCGCGGGCGTCCAACCCCCGAACCAGTGCACGATCGGTCCGTGCAGGGCCGCGCGGCCCAGCCATCCGCACAGCCCGACCAGCGCCAGCGAGACGATGATTGCGCTGACGTCGGCGGTGCGTGGCGGCAGCCAGTGCGAAATCGCGAGCAACAGGAACGCGACGGCCAGCGGGACGAGCACCGGCAGCGGCGCGAGCTGGACCGCGAGGGGCATCACTCCGGGGGCCGCAACGGACGCAGATGCTGTGGATCGAGGGTGCCCCGCCGCTTGTGCACCTGCAGCGCCATCGCCAACAGCAGCGCGGCCACCGCCGCGCCCACGACGATGTCGGTCAGCACCAGCGCCTGCATCACCGGGTCCACCGCGGGCGTGCCGGGCGGATGGTCGTAGAAGATCGGCGGACCCGCATGCCAGCGGTAGCCGATGCCGAGCAGCAACACGTACGTCGCCGACTGGCACACGGTCAGGCAGCCGACCAGGTGCACCATGTGCCGCGAGCTCACGATCCCGTAGATGCCGATGCCGAGCAGCCACGCGGCCACGCACCACGCCAGCACGTTCATGGGTCCTCCTCGTCCGGCGTCGCGCCCTTCGGCGCGCGGGTTTCCTCCATGAATTCGAGCAGCAACACCCCGAAGCCGCCGATGACGGCGACGCCCACCGCGGCATTGATGACGACCATCGCACCGCCGGAATAGAGATCCTTCCGGGTGCCGAGGGGAACCAGATTCTCGAGTGCCGGATGACCAAGCGCCAGCGGAACGATCGCCGCCAGCGCGAAGACGAGTGCGCCCAGGCCTTCCAGCGCGACCAGCACTTCGGAGTGCAGCATCCGCCGCCACACCCTGTAGCCCTCGCCGAGGTAGAGCAGCACGAAGCTGGACGCCGCGATCGCGCCGCCCTGGAAGCCGCCGCCGGGCGTGACGGTGCCGTGCAGCACTACGTACACGCCGAACAGGAACACCACCGTCGCGAACAGGCGGCACACCAGCACCGTCGCATCGGAGCGTTCGACCCATGCGTGCCCCGGCACCCGGCCCGCGTGCTCGCCCATGTCCTCGCCGCGGCGACCGCGCAGCAGGATCACGGTGGCCGTGACCGCGCACAGGAACATGCTTTCCTCGCCCAGGGTGTCGATCGCGCGCACGTCGAAATTCACCGCCGCGACCATGTTGGACACATTGCGCAGCGCCGGCGCCAGCGCGTCGACGGTCTGGCCATAGAGCGCCTCGGGATCGCCGAACGCGGGCATGCCGAGGATCACCGGCGCGGCCGCGATCGCCAGCACGATGAACGCGCATGCCAGCAATGCCAGTCGCCAGCGCGCGGTCATCGCCGCGCCCTGTTCATCGCCACGGCGGCGAGCGTGACCAGGAACAGCAGCGGCACGATCACCATGCCGACCGCGATCTCGGAATACGCGACGTCCGGCGCCTGCAGCACGAAGAACAGCATCGCCAGCACCAAGCCGTTGGCGGCGAGTGCGTACACCTGGCGCCGCGGTACCCGCGATTGCACCACCAGGAATCCGGACGCAGCGCTGGTGAGCAGCACGATGCCGATCAGCCAGTTCACCCGCGCCCGCCTTCGCGCAGGTGCAGCGCGCGTGCAATCGCGTGCGAGAGCAGCGCGCCGCCGGCCGCGACGATCAGCCAGATCAGCACGCTCTGGAAGCTGCGTGCGGTGAACCCGTCTGCGATCACGACCGCGGCGGTGATCGCGCCGCCGGCAACCAGGTTGAAGAACGTGACCGCGTGCAATCTTCCGAACTGCGCCGGCATTCGCACGAACGCCAGCGCCATGATCCACGCGACCAGCACCGCGAACGCCAACAGGGCGGCGCTCGCGAGAATCACAACCACCTCTCCCGGAACAGCACCAGCACCAGCGTTCCCGGCAGTCCCAGCAGCGCCACCGCGAGCACCAGCCCGAGTGAAGACGGCTGCGCGAACGCGAATTCCAGCACCACCAGCAGGAACACCGTGATCGAAACCGCGAACTGGATCGCGACGAGCCGGGACGAGGTGTCAGCGCGGCACGACGCAATCACCGCCACGATCCACGGCGCCAGCAGTCCGATCGCGGCGAGCAGCCATGGGTTCATGGATTCAGCCAGCGCGGATCGCGCGCGGCATTTTCCGGCAGGATCGCGTGCATGAGGACGCAATCCTTTTTCGGCGGCATGCGCACTACGTAGTTGTCGGGACCGAGCGAGGCGATCAGCAGCGCCGACGCCCGCTGCGCCGCATCCTTCGCGCCGCCTTCGCGGCCCCGCGTGAAGGAAATCTCGAGCACGCGGCCGGGCGCACGGCCGAACAGCGCTGCGGTCGCGAAGATCGGGAAGGTGCGCGCGAGCGCGGGAATGAGCGCACCCACGGCCTTCGCCCACTCCAGCGCGTGCGTCGGCGACAGCTTGAATCGCTGGTGCGCGCAGCGCCGCAGCGCGGCTGCCCACACCCAGGCGCCACTCGCCAACACCGCCGCGGTGATCAGTTCGTTCCGGCTCTGCACCTGCCCCGCGAACAGCAGGTAGCCGCCGCACACCGCACACCAGATGGCGCATCTTCCGATCCAGGACATCCCGAGCCTTCCTTGCCCGCGCCGAAGCAGATGTCCCGCATTCTACGCCACGGTAGCGCGGCACACGGGACGCGTCGCTTCAGCGGGTCGGGCAACGCCATTGTGTAGGGCCATCCGCATGGCGGACGGTGTCCGCCCTGCATCACGGCAATCCACGCGCATCCCCGCGCCCGCGTAGGGCGGGCACTGCCCGCCGTCGAAGGCCGAAGCGATCCTCCTCGACGCCGCAAGACGCCACGGCAAGCGGACCAGCGAGGTCAGTGCCGAAGCCATCGGCGCATGCAGGAGATCTACTTCGTGAAATCGGCGGACTTCGAGCCACGCGTCTATTACCGGCTGACCGACAACTGGCTCGAACTCCGGTTGCGTCTCGTCGTCCCCGACCGCGGCACCCGCGCGGTCAAGGACGCGATGAGCCGCGAAATATTCACTGCCTTCGATGCCGCCGGAATCGGCATCGCCTCGGCGACGTACGGCGTCGTTGGTTTGCCGCCAGTGCGGATTCGCGGCGCGAAGGACGCGGAACAGGCGGCGTCTGTACCTGTCTGGCGCGATGGCCAGAAAAACAACGGCGTAGCAAAGCATGTCGCGCTTCGCTTCCGCCCTGCGTGGTCGAAGGTCCGCGCGGTGCGTACGGTTTGCGCGAAAAGGCCACGGCCGAGAAGCGGAGAAAGCGGCTTCGACGCAATCGGTCAGACCGATCGGTGCGCCGCGCCTGGTCCCCGGCAGTGTTCGTCGATGATTGGCAAGGCTCTCGGGACCTTTACCCATCGTTCCTGCAAGTCCCTTGTACGGGGCCAAGCTGGTCGATCCATTCCGTTCGATCGATTCTCCGCCACTCAGTCGTGGCGAACCTTCGAGAGCAAGATGCGTGCCGATGTCGCGGACTCGACCAACGCGAAATGAACAGGCACATCCAAACCGCGTGGCGCCGCCGTTTGCCGAAGGCATCCGGCGTTCGCTTCGCCCGCGCGCGGCGCCCGGCATCTGCGTGCGTGGCGCCCCGATGCGGAAACGATTGCAAGGTCAAGCGAAGGCTTTTCGTGGCACCGGGCGCCGCATCATCCGGAAGAGCCGAGAGCAACTGTCCGCCAAGGGCGCCAAGGGCGCGAAGGAAGACAAGAGCCGCAGGTAAAGTTGACTGGCTTGTATTCGCGTTCTTTGCGCTCTTTGCGGACACAGTCGGGCCGCCGATGACTTCCAGCACGCTGCCGCTGATGTACGAGCACGCCGGCGCCGCCAGGAACACGTAGGCCGGCGCAAGTTCATCCGGTTGATTCAGCGGCGTCCACACTGGCCCCGCTCCGCCCCGCGTTGCGTCAAACCGGGATCAGCCGGATTTCGCCGCATTCGGCTGACCGACCTTGGGTTCCGCCAGCCGCCGTCGGCATTCGTTGAATTCCTGCAGCGTGATGCGTCCGTCCTTGTTGGTGTCGCACTGTGCGAAGTGGATCTCGAGCCATGGGATCCGCTGTGCCTCCTGGCGGGTGATGTAGCCCTTGCCACCGGCGATTTGCGCAAATCCTGGCCCGGGCATGGGGCGGTTGATGGTGGACTGCGCCGCCGAAGGGTTGGTTTCGACCTGTTGCGGCGCGGGCGGCGGCTCGGTGCTCGACGACACCTGCGGCGGGAATCCGGCGGGGGCGGTCGCGACCGAGCCGCGCCGGGGCGCCTCATTGTTGCCTCCACCGGGGCCACAGCCGGCGAGCAGCAGCGCCAATGCGCTGCTCGATGCCAGCATCAGGATGGAACGCTTGCCATGCATGTCGACAAATCCCTGTCGGTCGCGGGGCGCCGCCACGCCGAGCGCAAGCAAACCACGTGCCATCGCGCCACAGCGCGCACGCGCAGTGGTAGAACGCGGCAATGGAACTGCGTTGCCGGAATGAATTTCGCGACGCGGAAAACATTTCCCGGCGTACGCCGCCACCCGGGCCACACTGCGTGTCCACGCGACGGCGACGACCCGCCAACGCGTCGATCGACACCCGCGCAAACCGCGCAACCACGTCACCGGAACGAGCGACACCTGTGCGCGCGGGGGACGCCCGGCGCGCGCCAAGGCGCATCCGCCGCTGGCACGCCGCGTGCATTCAGGTCGGGTAAACCATGGAAGACACGACGCAGACACAGGAGGAACCTCATGAACGGTTGGATCAATCCCGCGCAATCACTGCCCGCCGAGCGCGAACACGTCCGCTTTTTCGTCATGGGCCACCACAAGTCGCTGACCGGCGTGTACGAAGACCGGAGCTTCCGCTCGCGATGGGGCAGCTACGATCAATCCAGCATCGAGGTCTGGCGCAAGCTGGGCAATGCGCCGCGCAGCCTGCGGCCATCCCGCACCGGCAGCGGGCGCGACGGGACGGCGCCGGCCCCGCGCGACACGCCCGGCGCACCGGTGGCGGATGCGCCCGGTCGGGCGATCTGAGGCGCGCTCATGCAGCGCCGGGTGTTGCCCGGCAGCGACGCCCGCCCGCCATCAGCGCCATCTCCGGCGCACACGGCGCCCGTCATGCCACCAAGCCGCCACGCCCAGCGCGACCGCCGTCGCACCGAGCAGCAATGTACTGCGATGCAGGTCGACCCACAGCGCCGGCGAGTGTTTCTGCGCCCGTGCATCGAACGCGCCGTGCGTCGCGTGGTCCGCCGCGAGCGGCGTATCGAGGTTGTCTGGCCGTGATCCGGGGTCGGGTTCGTCGGTCTGCTGGCCGCCATAGCCGGTGCGGCCGAGGTAGCGGTCCATCAGTGCGGGCGCCATGCGCTGCCCCAACAGCGCCAGCCACGTCGAGGCACCGACGTTGATTTCGCGCCGCTGATGCGCGGCGGCAAACACGATCGCGCGCGCCGCGATCTCCGGCTGATAGATCGGCGGCACCGGCTGCGGCCGGTGCGGAAGCTTGTTCCTGGCCCATGCGAACTGCGGCGTGTTCAACGCGGGCATGTTTACCGCCGTCAGGTGGACGTGGGTGTGGTTATGGATCAGTTCGCAGCGCAGCGAATCGAGGAAACCGATCAGGGCATGCTTGGCGCCGCAGTAGGCGGACTGCAGTGGAATGCTGCGGTACGCGAGCGCGGAAGAGACCTGCACGATCGCGCCACGATCGCGCGGGCCCATCCGCTTGAGCGCGGCGAGGGTTCCGTACACGCCGCCGAGGTAGATCACTTCGGTGACGCGCCGGAACTCTTCCGGCTGCATGCCGGCGACCGGTGCGAACACGGTGACCATCGCGTTGTTGACCCACACGTCGATGGGCCCGAGCTCCTGCTCGATGCGGTCGGCCGCCGCCTCCACCGCCGCGGCATCGGACACGTCGGCGACGCACGCCAGGGCGATCCCGCCGGCAGCTTCGATTTCGTGACGGGTCGATTCAAGACCCGCCTCGCCGCGCGCGATCAGCCCGACGCGCGCACCGTACCGCGCGAACTCGAGCGCGGTGGCGCGCCCGACGCCGGCGGACGCGCCAGTGATTGCCACGACCTTGTTGTCGAACTTGCCGCGGTGTGCCGTGACGTCTGCGTTCCTCGCATTCATTTGCCTTCTCCTATTCGAAACATCGCCGCCATCAGCGGTGCGCAATCGGGCAGGTCGTTGTTGTCCGCGAAGGAGAGCATCTGACACGGATAAAGGCGGATCAATCCGGATCCGTTCTTTTTCATCCGCTGTTATCCGCTGTTATCCGCTCTTATCCGTGTCAAAAATGCGTTCCTTCCATGTATCTGCTGTACCCGGAACATTCGCGACTCGAACGCTTACAACTCGCCTCTCCCTGCAAGCGCCTTGATCCGATCGGCGGTGCGACAGGCGATCGCCTGGATGGTCAGTGACGGATTGACGCCGCCGACGGTCGGGAACACCGAACCGTCGCAGACCCACAGGTTCGGGATGTCCCAACTGCGGCAATCGGCGTCGACGACGCTGGTCGCCGGATCGTCGCCCATCCGCGCGGTGCCGTTCAAATGGCAGGTGTCGTCGGCTTCCGCCCACACGTCGCGCGCGCCGATGGCATCGAGGCTGCGCGACATGAAGTCGACCGAATGCCGGACCAGCGCCTTGTCGTTGTCGCACCGCGAAAAGGTCACCCGCGCAATGGGCAGCCCGTAGGGGTCGGTTTCGTCGGCCAAGGTGACGCGGTTGCATTGCTGCGGCAGAGTTTCACCGACGAGCTTGAACCCGGCCTGGTGGTTGTACCGTTCCATTTCGCGCTGAAGCGCCTCGCCCCACAGTCCGCGGTTGCCGGCCTGGGCGGTCGCCCACGCCTGCGGCAGCGGGCCCTGCGCCATGAAGGCATAACCGCCGAAAAAATCCTTGCCCTCGTCGCAATAATTCCAGTGCTCGGTGAGGGTGAGCGAAGGCGGTCCCTTGTACCAGCGGATCTCGTCTTCGAATGCGCCGTACGCGCCCTGGTTGGTCTGCGCCATCAGGTTCCTGCCGACCTGTCCGGAACTGTTCGCGAGGCCGTCGGGCCAACGCGATGTCGCGGAGTTGAGCAGCAGCCGCGGCGTCTCGATCGCATAGCCCGCGACGACGACGTTGCGGGCGCGCTGGAAGCGCCAGCGGCCTTCACGCTGGTAGTGCACGCCGGTCGCGCGACCGGCAGCGTCGACCTCGATGCGCCCGACCATCGCAAGGTCGCGGATCTCGGCGCCGGCGCGCACGGCGCGCGGGATCCAGGTCACCAGCGCGCTCTGCTTGGCATTGGTCGCGCAGCCGATCACGCAGAAACCCCGGTACACGCACGGATGCGCGAGGCCGCGCGGCGCCGACAGCGTCGCCAGCGGCGTTTCGGTCCAGGCGATGCCCATCGCCTCGCAGGCCCGGGCCAGCACCCAACCCGCGGCGTTGATCTCGTGCGCGCGATACGGATAGCGCGGCCGTTTCGGCCCCCACGGATACGTGACCGGACCCGCGATGTTCAGCGCCTGCTCGACCTCGTCGTAGTAATGCCACATCTCGCGCCAGTCCAGCGGCCAGTCGACGCCGTAGCCGAGCAGGCTGCGGCTCTTGAACCACTCCGGGCGAAACCGCAGCGACACCATCGCGAAGTGCACGGTCGACCCACCGACCGCCTTGCCGCTGTTGTTGCTGCCGAGCGTCAGCGGATTGTCGCCGTCGCAGATCCGCTCGTCGGTCCAGTACAGCTTGGCCTGGTGGGTCTCGTCCGAAGCGAATTCCTCGAGCGGCCGCCACCACGCGCCCACGTCCATCCCTATCACCGAGAATCCCGCTTCGGCCAGCCGGCACGCCAGCGTACCGCCGCCCGCGCCGGTGCCGACGATCAGAAAGTCCACGGCTTCGTCTTCCCGATACTCGCGCATCGGCATCCAGCCGCCGACCCGCAACGGATCGGGCGCGCGGCCGTGAGCGCCGCGCGGCGTGTGGAGGGCGTCATCGAGCATGTCCATCCCCTTCCCGCGCACCCGTTTCCACGGCTTCCCACGGGTCGCGCCGGTTGAAGTACATGCGGACGTAGCCGCGCGGGCTCGCCGGACCGCCGAAGCCGATCTCGCTCCAGGCCGAAGGGTGCGAGTAGTACGCGGTCAGAACGTCGTGCAGCACGCGCTCCTTGAAGAACACGTCACACGGCATTCCGTCCCATTCCGATCCCGCGAGCTCTCCGTGCTGCATGTCGCGCAGCAGCGCGTCCTGCGCCACCGCCATGAGTTCGGCAAACGCCACGCCCGCGCGCGCCTGCGCCGCGGCCTCGAGCGCCGCAAGTCCGCGCCGCCACGCCTCGCGCAATGGCGGCAGGCGTGCATCACGCCAGCCTTCGCGCTGGTCCCGCGCGAGTTTGCGTTCGACCAGCGCCGCGACGGGAATCGTCGCGCGGTTCGCGGGCTGTGGCGCGACGCGCGCGCAGATCGCGCGCAGCGTCCGCCACTCGCCCTCGTCGAGGAATTCCGGCGCATCGACGGTCGCCAGCCGCGCGTCGACCACCTGGCGCGTCGCGTCGTTCCAGGACGGCGTGTCGCGCTTGGCAAGGACGTCGTAGCCGGGATAGCGCTCAGGCATCGGCGTGAGCCTCGATCAGCCGCAGCGCGGCGAGCCCCGCCAGAGCGAGTCCCGTGAAGCCGGGTGGTGCGGGAATCGGCGGACCATTGAGGACGTTCTGCCGCCAGTTGCGCCAGCCGCCCATGTTCCGGTGCACGCCGAAGGCATGGAAGCCGGCGCCGATGAGCCCAATCAGCGCGGTCAAGCGCAACCACGCCCGCGTCAGGCGGCGTGGCCGGCGCGGACGCGTCGCGGCGGTTTCGGCAAGCAGCGCCGCGGCGATCGGCGGTACGGTGACCGGCACGTACATGAAGGGATCGTGGTACGCGCCGCGAAAATGCAGCAGTCCCGCTTCCGCCGCCGTGGCGACGAGGCCGACGGCGGACAGGGCCGCCAGCGAGCGGCCAGCCGACAGGCCGAACACGCGCGCCGCGCCGTTGCCGGAACGACTGGCCCGCAGCCGCTCCGAGTAGTAACCCAGCAAGCCCGACAGCGCCACAGCGGCCGGCGCACCCAGCGGCGAGCCATAGAAGAGGTTCTGCCAAGTGAGGTTTCGCCAGGAAAACCCGTCCGGCCGCTTGCCCACGTTGTAGACGTGGAAGCCCGTGCCCACGAGGCCGGTCACGGCCGCCGCGGCATAGATCGGGTCGCGGACCCGGTGCGCGACGGGTCGTTCGTCGCGGGTGCCGTGCGCACTCACCGCAAGCGTCAGCGCCGACACCACGACGGGGGTGAACATGGCCTTGTTGTGGAACGAGCCGCGC
>JBOHYX010000035.1:0-12663 GCA_050738115.1 Rhodanobacteraceae bacterium | reverse complement strand
GACCGTTCCGCCCGCGACAACAGCAGCAGCGCCTGGGTGAGCTCGGTCGACTGCCGCACGGCGCGGGCGATCCGCAGCAGGCGCGTGTGCAGTTTTTCCGGAAGCTCCGGGGTCGCCATCAGCAATTCGGTGGTGCTCGCGATCACTGCGAGCGGCGTGCGCAGTTCATGGCTGACGTCGGCGTTGAACTCGCGGTCGCGCTGGATCAGCGCGCTCTGGCGCTGTGCGTAGTCGTCCAGCGCCGCGGCCAGCTCGCCCACCTCGTCCTCGGCGAAATGCGGCGCCAGCGGCTCGAGTTGGCGGCCGCTGCGGAAGGCGCGCAGGCGTTGCGCAAGTTCGGTCACTGGCTGCATCACGCGCCGCGACAGCCAATACCCGACCGCCAGCGACAACAGCGTGAACAGGATCACCGCGCCGACGAGGCTGGTGATCAACTGGCGCTTGCCGATGTCCTCGCGGCTGGTGTCATAGGTGAGGAACGCGTCCAGCCCGTACTTGCGCACCACCGCGAGCTTGTAGCTGCGCGGCATGCCGTCGCTGCCGCCGTGCATGTCATACACCCCGGGCGCGAGACCCTGCCACGCCAGCGGCGCCTGATACACGGTGCGGTTACTCCACAGCCACACCGCAAGCAGGTCCGAATGCAGTGGCTGGTCCGGATGCAAGTGCTTGTTTTCGACCGCCTGCTGCAGGTCGGCCAGCAGGCTCTGGTCGAACAACTGGTTCTCGACCTTGGCGCGGACGTACAGCGAGGCCACCGCGAACAATGCGCTCAGGCCGAACCCAAACAGCACGAACGTGACGATCAGCCGGAAGCGGAGCTTACGCCGGGACTGCATCCGGATCGACCATGCGGTATCCGATCCCGTGCCGGGTATGGATCAGCGGCTTGTCGAAGGGCTTGTCGATGGCCGCGCGCAGGCCGTGGATGTGGACGCGCAACGAGTCCGAATCGGGCAGTTCCTCGCCCCAGACCTTCTGTTCCAGGTCCTGGCGCGTCACCACCGATGGGCTCGCTTCCATCAGCGCCTGCAGGAGCTTGAGGCCGATCGGGTTCAACTGGATCGAATGGCCCGCGCGCGTCACCACCAGCGTATCGAGGTTGTAGGTGAGGTCGGCGATCTTGAGCAGCCGGCTCTTGGGCCCCTTGCCGCGTCGCGACAGGACCTCGAGGCGCGCCGCCAGTTCCTGCAGCGCGAACGGCTTGGTCATGTAATCGTCCGCGCCCGACTCGAAACCGGTGAGCTTCTGTTCGAGCGCATCACGCGCGGTCAGCATCAGCACCGGGGTGTGCTTGTGCGCCTCGCCGCGCAACTTCTTGCACACGTCGATACCGTCCATGCCGGGCAGCATCAGGTCCAGCACGATCACGTCGAAATCGTTGACGACCGCGAGGTGCAAGCCGGTCACGCCGTCGCCCGCGAAATCGACGACGTGTCCACGGTCTTCCAGATAATCGCCGATGTTGGCGGCAATGTCGTTGTTGTCCTCAATCACCAGCACGCGCATGGCGGATTCCATCGGACGCGCTTGCAGCGCCGTGCCCGCAAGCTTAGCGAGAAACGCGTGTCCGCGCGCGCCGGCAGCGGGTCAATGGCCCGGCTGCGGCGCCCGGACACCCGGGTCCGCGTCGAGCGCGTGCCGACAGATGTGCGAACCGGTCAGGATCACGCAGCCATTGGCCGCGACGCCGTCGTCGCTCTCCGCGCCAAGCCGGAACGTGAAGGTCTGGCGGTAGCTCTGCGCGGTTTGCGATGGCGCGCTGAAACGCCAGTGCGCCAGGGCCTTGAGCGCCGCGGCGTCAAGTGCACGGGACGCCGAACGCACCACCTCGAGGTTCTCGGGAACGCCTGTGCCGCTCAGCGTGAACTCGACTTCGACCTGGCCCTGGACTCCGTTCGCAAGCGCCTCGGGCGGGTACGCCGGGCGCACGCTGCGGATCACCTGCGGAGCCATGGCCGTGGCGCCGCTACGATCCACCGGCGCAGCGGCCAGGGGCAAAGGTTGCATTGGCGTGGATATTGCGGGCGCGCGCGGCAACGCAGGATCGGCCACGACCTGCGGCATGCGCGGGAACGCCAGCGGCGCGGCGGCGTCCGGCGCTGGCGCCGGGCCTGCTGCCACCAGGCCCAGCGGCGCAAGCTCCGGCCGGCGCACCGGCACAGCTTGATAGGACGGGGCACCGACCGTCCGGATCGAAGCAAGACCCGCGCGCACGACCGCCGCGTTGGTTGCCAGCGCTTGCTCGACGCGCTGACGGACCATGTCCTGACGCCACAGCACGCCCGCTCCGGCCAGCAGCGCCAGCAGCACCAGCAGCGTCGCCAGGTGCGTGCGCGTGGCGCGGGCGGCAACGCGCCGGCGATGAACCACGCGCGCTCGGCCAGCACGCCACCGTTCGCCGCCAGCGCCAGGCCGACATGGGCGGCCCGGAACGCGGCAAGGCTCGCCAGCGCCGCGACGAACTCGCGGCGCTCGCCACCAGTCGCGCGCAGCGCCAGCGCGTCGCAGCACAGCTCGCGCTCGTTGCGCGCGTCGCGCGAAATCCAGTGCACGACGGGGTGATAGAAGAACAGCGTTTCCAGCACGAGCTGGAACAGGTTGGCAACATGATCGAGCCGCCTGAGGTGCGCAAGCTCGTGCGCGAGCACCAGCTCGAGCTGCGCCGCGGGCATATGCGCCACGATGGCGACCAGCAACACCACCGCCGGTTTCACCCATCCCACCACGGTCGGCACCGCGACACGCAGGCTGGCCAGCACGGGAATCGCGCGCCGCAGCCCCAGTCGATCGCCCAATCGGCGCGCGCACGCCTGCCATTCCGGCAAGTCGCGGGCCTCGCGCAGCAACGCCCGCAACCTGAGCCACTGCCGGAACACGCGCGTACCGAGCACGCCCACGCCGCGGCCCACGCCAGCACCAGCCACGGCAGGCTCAGCGCGAGCATCGACCGCCACAGTGGCACCGACGCCGCGCCCGCGGGCGGCACCGCCGTGGCCGGTGTCACCAGCACACCGCCGAGCGCGACCGGCCGTGCCAGCAAGCCCCATTCGTGCCCGGCCGTCGCGATCGGACACGCGGCGATCACCAGCAATGCGAGCATCGCCGCGACGTAGCGAGGATTGCCACGCGGCAGCAGCGCGCGCGCCGCGGCGTAGAGTGCGCCCACGCACGCTGCCTGCCACACCACATGCACGAGACACCAGCCGACGATCGCGATGCCCGTCGCAACGGTCGCGAACCCGATCACTTGCCGGACTCCTTGTCGAGCCGGTTCAGCAGCGCCCGGATTTCCTCAAGCTCTGCATGGCTCGGCCGGTGATCGCCCAGCGCCTGCAGGACCAGCCGGGAGGGCGAGCCGTCGAAGACGCGGTTCAACACGTCGACGAGGAACCGCTTCTGGGTACGCTCCTTGCTCACCGCCGCGCGGTACACGTGCGCGCGTTGCGATTCATCACGCGTGACGAGGCCCTTGTTGTGCATGATCTGCAGTTGCTTCAGCGCGGTCGTGTAGCGCGTTCCGTCGCGCCCGTGGAGCACCTCGTGTACGTCACGCACCGTGCAGGTACCGTGTTCCCACAGCACCTGCAGGATTTCAAGCTCGGCCTCGGTGGGCCGCGGCAATTTCCGCGCGTCACCGCTCTTCATGTCGGGACCCGGCGATTGCGGTGCATCGCCCGGCAGCCACATCGAAACCACATACGGCCCACACCTCCACTGCGTCCCACCGGAACCTGGCACGTGAGCGACCGCGCCGGCGAGTCGACACGATTGTCTCGACCCAACCCGTGCGCGCGGCGGTCAGTGACCCGAGCCGTTCGGGTTCACGTTCTGGGTGCGGCCCTGTTGTTCCAGCTGCATGAGGGATTGCTGCGCCTGTCGGTTTTCGGCCTGGACCTGGGCAAAGGTCTTGCAGGTCCTCACCGGCAGGTGCGAGCCGACGGGCGTCTCACTCTGGCAGATCAGCTTGTCGCCGTCCTTCTTCGTCAGGATCGCATTGATGCTGCTCTGATCGTTCACGAGCCGCATTTTCGCGTTCGTGTCCATCTTGTCGACGCTGCCGTACTGGTCGAACAGCTTCTGCATGTCGGCGAAATTCCCGTCGATCGTGGCCCGTTCCTTGACATCGACGTATTGCCAGCGGCCGCCCGGCTGCATCTGCTTCCGGATAGCCGCCTGCACCGCCTCGAAGTTGTCCTTGGTGTCCGCCTTGACGACCGGTTGGTTGGCGGCCGGCTGTGTGGTGATCGCGGAGTTGGGACCCGTCGCCTCCCAGGTCGAGTCCGGCGCCGCCGCCGAGCCGTGACTGGCCGGGGGCGCCGCACCGTTCGCATACACCAGGTCATTGGTTCCCGCACATCCCTGCACACCCAGGGCAACGGCCGCGACCGTCGCCCATACCAGCAGCCCGGTGGATTTCATTTCCGTCACCCCTCTGTTGTCGGTTGCAGTGCGCACGCGGCGTGAATCGCCCAAGCGGTCACGCTAGCGCCGGACAAGGAGTCTGTCAACGATTGTCATCGTACTAAACATCTCGTCGTGCCCGGCCGGTACCGGCCACTGCCGCTTCGACGTGCCGGATCACCGCATCGGCGACGTCCACGCCCGTGACCGTCTCGATGCCTTCGAGGCCCGGCGAGGCGTTGACTTCGAGCACCAGCGGGCCGCGCTCGGAGCGCAGCAGGTCGACGCCTGCGATCCCGAGACCCAGCACCCTCGTCGCGCGCAGCGCGGCGCGCCGTTCGGCCGTCGACAGCCGCACCGCACTGCCCGTGCCGCCGCGGTGCAGGTTGGCGCGGAAGTCGCCGTCGACGGCCGCGCGTTGCATCGCGGCCACCACCCGGTCGCCCACCACGAAACAGCGGATGTCGCGGCCATTGGCCTCGCGCACGAACTGCTGCACCAGGAAGTTCGCATACAGGCCACGGAACGCCTCGATCACGCTTTGCGAGGCCGCCGGCTTCTCGGCCAGCACCACGCCCGAGCCTTGCGCACCCTCGTTGAGCTTGATGACGTGCGGGGGCGAGCCCAGCATGGCGAGGAGATCGGACGTGTCGTCCGGGTTGTCGCCGAACACCGTCAGCGGCAGGTCGACGCCGTCCCTGGCCAGCATCTGCAGGCTGCGCAGCTTGTCGCGCGCGCACAGCACCGCCGCCGAGGGACTCGGCGTATACACGCCCATCATCTCGAATTGGCGCAGCACCGCCGTTCCGTAGAACGTCACGGAGGCGCCAATGCGCGGGATCACGGCGTCGATGCCCTTGAGCGCGCGTCCGCGGTAATGCACGGCGAACCCGTCGCGGGAAATCCGCATGTAGCAACGCAGCGGATCGAGCACCCGCACGTGGTGCCCACGCGCACGCGCCGCGGCAACGAGCCGCGCGGTGGAATACAGGCGCGAATTGCGTGACAGGATCGCGATCTTCACGAGAACGGGCGGGATCTTGGCGAACGGGAGAAGTTTCGGTCGAAGCCGCTTTTGTTGAAAGTCAGGCCAGGGAAGGCCGTTCTGATGCTGGACTTGCCGGAACCATTCCACTCGCGACGGAGCAGGAATATGCGGCGATCATGGACGATCGCATAAATGAGCGGGTGAAGGGAATCGAACCCTCGTCAGTAGCTTGGGAAGCTACAGCTCTGCCATTGAGCTACACCCGCACCGCAGGCAGGATGTTAGCGAGCGCGCCCGCCGTCGCGCAACGTCGGGGCGCGGCACCCCGGGCTCCGGCTAACTGGCGGATAACCGGAGGTTCACGCGCACCGTTGCAGGCTGCGATCGTCACACCCGTGTTCAGGCTGTCTGGGCTCAAATGACCGAGTCGGGCGAAGGGCGCCGCGCCGACGTGCCCAACGATGCGCCCGGTGACCCGGGAGTCGACCATGTCCCGTTTTCCCGCCTTGCGTTCGATCTGGATGGCAGGCGGCGCCTGCGCACTGTTGACAGGGGCTTGCGTGGCGCATGCGCAGCAGTACGAGAATCCGCCAAGCGACTCGTCGCAAGCCGACGCGGGTGCCGACCAGGCACCTGGACGGGTGGCGAGGCTGGCCTACCTGTCGGGACAGGTGCAGTTCCAGCCCGCCGGCGAGACCGACTGGGGCACGGCGGAACTCAACCGGCCCATGGTGATCGGCGATCGGTTGCTGACGGGCGACGATGGTCGCGCAGTGCTGGAGCTCGGCGATGCGTCGGTGCGGCTCGACCACGACAGCGCCTTCGATTTCCTCAACCTGGCCGAGGACAACGTCCAGGTCGAACTCTCCCAGGGCACCCTGAACGCGGCCGTGCGCCAGTTGGGCAACGGCGAGAACTTCGAGGTGGACACGCCGACGGTCGCGTTCGTCGCGACGGCACCGGGCACCTACCGGATCGACGATGATCCGAGCGGCACCGGAAGCATGGTCACCGTGTTCCAGGGTTCGGGCACCGTGTACGGCGAGAACGGCGTCAGCCGCCAGGTCGTCGCGGGCAGCTCGTACCGCTTCAATGATTCGTCGCTGGCAAGTGTCGACGTCACCGGCGTTCCCGCGCCCGACGACTTCGACCGCTTTTGCGAAGCACGCGAGGCAGACTATTCCCGCTACGCGGGGCAACAGCAGCAGTACGTTCCGCCGGACATGATCGGCGCGAACCAGCTCGACCAGTACGGCCAGTGGGATGCTGTCCCCGAATACGGCAACGTCTGGTACCCGAGCTCGGTTCCGGCCGGCTGGGCCCCCTATCGCGACGGTCGCTGGGTGTGGGTCGATCCGTGGGGGTGGACCTGGGTGGACCACGCGCCCTGGGGTTTCGCGCCCTTCCACTATGGTCGCTGGGCCTACATCGGCAATCGCTGGGGATGGATGCCCGGACCGGTCAACGTACGGCCTGCCTACGCACCCGCGATGGTGGCGTTCATCGGCGGAGCGGGGCTGTCGGTCGGGATAAGCGTCGGCGGCGGCCCGGTGGGCTGGTTCCCGCTGGGTCCGCGTGACGTGTACGTGCCCTGGTTTTCGGCTTCGCGCGGCTACTTCGACCGGGTGAATGTCACCAATATCCGCAATGTCTTCGTCAACCGGACGGTGATCAACAACTACTACGCCGACTACCGTGCCGGCCGCCAGCCGGCGGTCGGCCGCAACGAGTACCGTTACCGCAACATGCCGGCTGCGGTGACTGCGGTCCCGCGCAACGTGTTTGCCAACGCGCGTCCCGTGCACGCGGCGGCGATCAAGCTGACCTCCGCCCAACTCGCCCGCACCCGGGTCGCCGCGCGTCCCGCCGTCAATCCGGTGACCGCGAGCCTCGGGTTGCAGCGCGCCACCACCCGTCCCGTGGCGGTCAAGGGCCGCGAACCGTTCGCGCGCCCGGTCGTTGCCAGGCACCAGCCACCGCCACGTCCGGTCGAATTTGCCGCGCGTGAAAAGACGATCGCCAGCCAGCACGGCAAGCCGCTGACCGCCGCGCAGATGCAGGACCTGCGCAAGGCGCGACCCGCAGCCGCGCCCCACAACGAGCGCGTCAAACTCGTTCCCGCGAGGGCCGTTGCCGGCGCAGCCGCAACGCGCGCTGCCGCTTCACGCCCGGTCACCACCCCGACGCGTCCGGCCGAGCCGGCGCGTCGCGGCGAGCCGTCGCGCACAGCGGGCGTGCCCCGCGCCGCCGAGCCACCCGCGCACCGTGCCGGTGCGACCGAACCGCCGTTCAAGAACACCGTTCACCCGATCAAGGTACCGGTCAACCGGGGCAATCAAGCGCCAGCACGGAGCGGCGAATTGCCGTCGGCACGTTTCGCGCATCCGCGCGAGCCTGCAGCGACCGTGCCGCGCGCTCCGGTGGTCCGTCCCGCCACTGAAGCGCCACGCAGCAACCCGGAGCCTGGCCGCCTGCCGGTGGTGCGGCCCGTCGAACGCGCGCCGCAGTCGGCGAGCGGTGCCGCGCAGCGCGCGCGCGAGCAGCAATCCAGGCAGCAGGAGCCAGCGCAGCAGCGTGCACGCGCCGAGCAGACCCGCCGGCAGGAAGAGCAACGTCGTACGGAACAGGCACAGCAGGCAAGCAGTGCGCGGGCCGCGCAGCAACAGCAGGTCCGGCAGCAGCAGTTGCGCCAACAGCGGGCCGCCGAAATGCAGGCGCAGCAGCGGCAGCGTGAGCAGTCCGCCCAGCAACGGACGCGCGCAGTGCAGGCGCAGCAGCAGCAGCGCGCCGCTCAGGCGCAGGAACGGCAGCGCGCCATGGACATGCAGCGCCAGCAGCAGATGGTCCGCAATCAAGCGGCGCACCGTCCGCCACCGCCGCGCACCGAGCCTAAAAACCAGCGACACGAGCCGCCGCCGCGGAAATCGCACCCGCCGGCAAGCAGCGGGGGCCAGCCCGGTTGAGGCGGCACCCGCGCGGCGGTGACGAGGCGCGGTGATAGCGCGCGCGGACGCCCCGCATCGAACTCGGAGGCAGGCTGCAGCGGCCCACGGTGAGCGCCATGGATGGCGCGAACAACCCCGGGTTGCTGGACGGCCGCGCCGGCGCTCCGCGCCATGCACGGCTAGCATCCCCACATGCCGAATCCATCGTCCGACAGCGCGCGGCGCGAACATCCGCGCGGGATCAGAAGCTTCGTGTTGCGGGAGGGTCGCATCACTCCCGCCCAGCAACGCGCGTTCGCCGAACACTGGCCGCGCTTCGGCCTCGATTACAGTGGAACGACCCGCGACCTCGACGCGGTGTTCAGCCGCCGCGCGCCGCGCGTGCTGGAAATCGGCTTCGGCAACGGCGAGGCGCTGGCGTGGTCGGCGGCGCATGATCCTGCGCGCGATTACCTCGGCATCGAAGTCCACCGGCCCGGAGTCGGGCGACTGCTCAACGCGCTGGCTGCCGCCGACCTGTGCAACGTGCGGGTGTGGAACCACGATGCAGTGGAAGTCCTGCGCGACGAAATCCCGCGCGAGTCGCTCGACGAGCTGCGTATCTGGTTTCCGGATCCCTGGCCGAAGAAGCGCCACCACAAGCGACGTTTGATCCAGCCGGAGTTTGCCGCGCTGCTGGCGGCGCGCGTGCGCCCGGGCGGCCTGCTGCACCTTGCGACCGATTGGCCCGAGTATGCTTTGCACATGCAGGAAGTGCTCGCCGCGCAACCAGGCTGGCACTTGCGCAAGGGGGACAGTGGCGAATCCCGGCGGCCGTCATGGCGGATCGAGACGCGATTCGAACGTCGCGGACTCGAACGTGGCCATCCGGTTACGGATTTGTTGTACGAGCGTGTGCCACCATCAACCGGCTTTCCAGGCGGACTGACCTGAGCGGATCCTTGCAACGATGCAACTGACCCTCACCCCCGACATGATGCTGGTGCTCGGGCTGGTGGGCTTCACCGTCGTCATGTTCACCCTTGACTGGGTGCGCGCCGACGTCATCGCGTTGCTGGTGGTCGTCGTGATCGGCATCACCGGGCTGACGCCGGTCACGCAGTTGTTCGACGGCTTCGCCTCCAACGCCGTGCTGTCGCTGATGGGCATCATGATCATGGGCGCGGGCCTCGACCGTACCGGGGTGCTCAACAAGGCGGCCGCGTTCATCCTCAGGTTGTCGGGCGGCGTGGAAGACCGCGTGTCGCTGTTGCTCAATGCGACCACCGGCGTGCTGTCCTCGATCATCCAGAGCCAGGCCCTGGCCGCGCTGTTCATTCCGGTCGCCAGCCGCCTGTCGGCGCGCACCGGCGTGCCATTGAAGCGCCTGCTGCTGCCGATGGCGTTCTGCATCCTCGCCGGCACCAGCATGACCCTGATCTCGAATTCACCGTTGATCATGTTGAACGACCTGATCGCAAGCGCCAACCGCAACCTGCCACCGGGCGCGCAGACGGTCGCGCCCTTTTCGCTGTTCTCGATCACCCCGATCGGCATCCCGCTGTTGCTGGTCGGGGTTGGCTATTTCGCGTTCCTGACGCGCCGCCTGATGCCGGACGAGGATGACAAGCCGAAGGTGACGCCCGGTCGTACCGAGAGCTACTTCGCCGACGCGTACGGGATCGACGGCGAGGTGATGGAACTCACCGTCACCGCCGACAGCCCGATGGTCGGCATGAGCATCGGCGAGGCCGAAACCCTCGAGAACGCGCCGTTGATCCTCGCGATCAAGAACGGCAACGAATCGCGTCTGGCACCGCCCTCCGACCAGATGATCTGGGTGGGCTCGGTGCTCGGCGTGCTCGGACCACGGGCCAGCGTCAGCGCCTTTGCCGAGGCCCTGCAGTGCCGGGTCGGCACGCGCGTCCACGCACTGGCCGACATGTTCAATCCGAGCCGCGCGGGGATTTCCGAGGTGGTGATCCCGCCGTCGTCGAAATTCATCAAGCAGCAGGTCGGCGATCTGCACCTGCGCAAGCGTTACAACATTTCGGTGCTGGCGCTGAACCACGGCGACGAAGTCACGCGGGGCGAGGACGTACGCGAGATGCGCCTGCGCCCGGGCGACTCGCTGGTCCTGCACAGCTCCTGGCGCGACCTCGCGCTGGCCGCGGAGGGGCGCGACCTGGTCCCGGTCACGGACATTCCCAGCAGCGAGGATCTCAGGCCCGGGAAGGTCCGATACGCGCTGGCGTTCTTCGCGCTGGCGATGAGCCTTGGGCTTTTCACCAACCTGCACCTGTCGGTCGCAATGATGACGGGCGCCGTCGGGATGCTGCTCGCCGGGGTGCTCAACATGGACGAGGCCTATGGCGCGATCGCTTGGAAGACCATCTTCGTGATGGCCTGCCTGATCCCGCTCGGCGCGGCGATGGATTCGACCGGCACCGCGGCGTGGATGGCTCAGGAACTGCTGCAGTACATCGGCCAGCTGCCGCAGTGGATGATCCAGGTGCTCATGGCGATCATCGCGCTGATCTTCTCGCAGATCATCTCGCACGTCGCCACGGTGGTGATGATGGTGCCGATGGCGATCAACGTCGCGCTCGCGTCGGGCGGCAACCCGACGGTGTACGCGCTGATCGTCGCGCTGTCGGTCTCCAACACCTTCCTGATTCCCGGCGCGAGCCCCACGCTCCTGATCGTCGCCGGCCCCGGCGGCTACCGGCCCAAGGACTTCGCGCGCGTCGGCCTGCCCCTCACCGCCATCATGCTGGCGGTGACGGTGGTGATGGTGAACGTCGTGTTCAACCATTGATGTGATCATCCCTGATCACTGCGCCGCGAGCCGCCCCGGAAAATCGAGGGCGTCGACCAGCAGCCCCCCTTCCGCGTCAATCGTGTGCACCATCGCGGCTGCGTTGATGCTGCACGCCCGCAGAGCAAGGGCCGTCCGCGAATGAACGCGAAGAACGCAAATATTCAGAGCAACGCATCGGCAAGAGCTCTCATTCGCGTTCATTTGCGTTCTTCGCGGACTGATTCGGCTTTTCTGCACGTCGGTCCCGAGGCAGCGCGTGCGTTGCTGATCGGAAACGCCAATCGGTCACGTGGCTACATCGCTTGTCCGATTGCAGTGATGCCATCGGACTCGTCACGATCGCGCCGCGCAGCCAGTCCCGCGCGCACGTCGACGCCGGTCGGCTGCTGGAACAGCTTCAGGCCGAACTCGGGAAGGATCGTGATCAGGTGGTCGAACAGGTCGCCCTGCGCATTCTCGTGCGCGACGAAGCCCGTTTCGACGGTGTAGCCGTAGACCTGTATCGGAATGCCGGTCGGACCGGGGTCGAGCTGGCGCACCGCCCAGAACAAATCGTGGTTGACGTTGGCGTCGGCCTTGACGTAGGCCCGCATGTACGCGCGGAATGTGCCGAGATTGCTGAGGCGCCGCCGGTTCATGGGCAGCTTGCCCGCCGCGCCGAGATTCGCATTCCACGCGGCGATCTCCCTCTCCTTGCGCGCGAAGTATTCGTCCAGCAGCCGGAATTGGCGCAGGTGCTCGATTTCCTCCGGTTCCAGGAAGCGTACGGTCGTCAAGTCGATGTTGAGCGCCCGCCGGATGCGGCGGCCCGTTTCGTACATCTGGCGATAGTTGCGGTACGACTGCGAGATGAGGTGCCAGGTCGGCACCGTGCTGACGGTCTTGTCCCAGTTGCGCACCTTGATGGTGTGCAACGCGATCTCGATCACGTCGCCGTCGGCGTCGTCGGCCGGCACCGAAATCCAGTCGCCCACGCGCAGCATGTCGTTGGTCGAAAGCTGGATGCTCGCCACCACCGACAGGATCGTGTCCCTGAAAATCAGCAGCAGCACCGCGGATACCGCGCCAAGCCCGGCCAGCAGCGTCAGCGGCGAGCGGTCGACGAGACTCGCAATCACGAGAATGATGCCGACCACGAACACGATGATCTTGACGAGCTGGACGTAGCCCTTGATCGAGCGCTCGCGACCGGCCGGCGAGGCGCGGTACAGGTCTTCGACCGCCGACAGCGCCGCATCGATCGCCAGCAGCGCGAACACCACCGCAAGCGCGAGCGCCACGCTGGATACGACCGCCACGACACGGCCCGGAATGTGCGGAATCGCATCGACGCCATACCGGACCACCAGCAGCGGCACCACCTGCGCGAGCCGCCGGAACACCCCACGCTTGACCAGGGCGTCGTCCCGGCGCCACGCGGTACGCACGCTGGCCGCGCTCATGACGCGAACCATCGCGAGACGCGCGACGCGCTCGGCCAGCCATGCCACCAGCAACAGCGCGACGCTACCGAGCAGCGTGCGCAC
>JBOHYX010000034.1:0-12826 GCA_050738115.1 Rhodanobacteraceae bacterium | reverse complement strand
CACCTGCGCCGGGGCGTGCACGAAATCCTGCGGGGCGAACGAGGCACGGCCGGGCGCGCCCGGATCGTCCGCGAAGCGACGACCACGCCACGGTTGCGTGTTCGTCCACGCATGCCGCCCTGCCATGCTCGTCCGATCATGTTGGCCGTGGTAATAGTGGCCGCCCCGGCGGTGCTGGCCGCCGTGATAGTAGCCGCGGTGGTACCGGCGCACGCGATACCCGCCAAAGCCGTAGAAGGGGTAGTAGCCGAATCCCGGGTAGTACCCAGGCAAGCCACCGAACAAGCCGCCGTAGAAGGGCCAGCCCCACGCATTGCCGAAGCCCAGCGACAGCGAAAACGACGACCCGTATCCGTACGGACCGTAACCGCCGTACCAGCCGAACGGGCTGGCATACAGGCCGCCACCGTAATAGCCCCCGCCCGCATACGGCCCCTCGCTGGTGTAATAGCCGCCGCCGCCCGTCACGTTCGGCTGCACGAAGGAATAGCCGGTCGCGCAGCCGGCCATGGCCATGACCGCGGCCGCCAGCGCGCCAAGCCGCACGAAGCGCCCCCACGTCTTGCCCTGAAACTCGCCGCGCATGGTGCACCTCCGGGGTCGCCGCTATTGCTATACCCGATGGTACGCTTTTATGCGCCGGATCGCAGGTCGGCGCCGCGCGCTTTCACTCCGCGTTACACGGCGCCAGCATCCGCGCGAGGATTTCGGTGAGATCGGGCGAGTGCGGACCGCGGGCCTGGAGTTCGCGCAGGGTCGATTCCGCCGATGCCCGGCGGCCGCGCTCCAGCCGCGCGGCATCCTCGAAAGCCTTGGCCACGCGCGCCGCGAGCTGCGGATTGTGGGCATCGATTTCCGCAAGCTTGCCCGCAAAGTAGCGGTGGCCGGCGCCGTCCGGACGGTGGAACGCGACCGGATTGGCGCGCGCGAACGCGCCGAGCAAGGCATGCACACGGTTGGGATTGGCGAGCGTGAACGCCGGGTCGGACTCGAGCGCCTGCACCCGCTCAAGGGTCGCGTGCGCGGGCACGGTCGCCTGCAGCGAGAACCATTTGTCGAGCGCCAGCACGTCGCTATCGAAGCGTTCGCGGTACAGCCGCAGGGCGTCGTTGGCAGGCGCCGCGCCGCTGCGCGCCATAGCCGCCAGCGCCGCGAGGCGATCGGTCATGCCGCGCGCGTCGCGGCATTGGGCGAAGGCGAGCGCGGCGCCGGTGGCCGCATCGAAACGCAGCAACAGCGAGAGCACGCGCGCCTTCAGGCGCCGCCGCGCGGCCGCTGCCTGGTCGAGCGCGCCGGACTCGCCGGCATGGAGTTCGTGGTATGCAGGCGCCAGTGCGTCGGCCAGTCGCGCAGCCAGCGCATTTTCCAGTTCCTCGCGCGCCGCGTGCACGGCATCCGGGTCGTACGGCGCGTGGCGGGTGCCGAGTTCGAACTCGGAAGGCGCCGTCAGGAGTTCGGCCAGCAGCGCGGGGTCTTCGTTGGCACGCTCGCGGAACAGCTCGGCGAGGGTGTCGAGCCAGGTGTTGAAACCGTGGCGCCGGTCCTTGCGGGCCACCGTGTCGTCGTAGGCGCGTCCGGCCAGTTCCTGCGCCGCGTTCCAGCGGTCGAAGCCGCCGGGCTCGCGCTGCGCGAGCAGCGCGAGCTGCACCGCGGTGTAGTCATATGCCAACCGTACCGGCGCGGAAAATCCGCGACACAGGGACGGCGTCGGCAGCGAGGGCACGTCCTCGAACACGAAGCTCTGTTCGGCTTCGTGCAGTTCGAGCACGCGTTCCGTGGCGCCGTCGCCCGTCTCGCCTTCGAGCCGCAGCGGGACCGGCCTGCCATCGTGCACGAACAGCGTGACATTGACGGGGATCGGCACGGGCCGCTTGTCCGGCTCGCCGCGCGTGGCGCGCGTGTGCTGCGTCAGGGTCAGCGTGTAGCGCTGCTCGACCGCGTCGAACTCGTCGCGGGCGTGCACCACGGGCGTGCCGGCCTGGGCATACCACGCGAGGTACGGCGACAGGTCGACGCCGCCGGCCTCGCCCAAGGTCGCGAGCAGGTCGTCGATGGTGACCGCCTGCCCGTCGAAGCGCGAGAAGTACAGGTCCGTGCCGCGCCGGAAAGCCTCCGGCCCCAGCCGCCCGGCGATCATGCGGATCAGTTCGGCGCCCTTTTCGTACACCGTCGCGGTGTAGAAGTTGTCGATGGCGCGGTATTCGGCCGGGCGCACCGGATGCGCGAGCGGCCCCGCGTCTTCCGGGAATTGCACGCGCCGCAGCGTCGCCACGTCCTCGATGCGCTTGAGCGCCGCCGAGTGCATCGCCTCGCAGAAGGAATGCTCGCGGAACACGGTAAAACCTTCCTTCAGGCTCAACTGGAACCAGTCGCGGCAGGTGACGCGGTTGCCGCTCCAGTTGTGGAAATACTCGTGGCCGATCACGGCCTCGATGCGGCGATACTCGTCGTCGGTGGTGGTGTCCGGGTCCGCCAGCAGGTACTTCGAGTTGAAGATGTTGAGGCCCTTGTTCTCCATCGCGCCCATGTTGAAATCGTGGGTCGCGACGACGTTGAACACGGGCAGGTCGTAATTGCGGCCGTACGCGCGTTCGTCCCAGCGCATCGCGCGTTCCAGCGCGTCCATCGCGTAACCGCAGCGCCCGATCGCGTCGGCCTCGGCCCACAGGCGCAGCGTGACGTCGCGGCCCTCGGCGGTGCGGTAGGCGCGCTCGATCTTTTCGAGGTGCCCCGCGACCAGCGCGAACAGGTAACTCGGCTTCGGGTGCGGATCGACGAAGCGCGCGAAATGGCGTCCGCCCGGCAGTTCACCGGCTTCCGCTTCCTCGCCACCCGCGAGCAGCACCGGAAAGCGCGCGCGGTCGGCGCTGAGCGTCACGTCGAAGCGCGCCAGCACGTCGGGGCGATCGGGAAAGTACGTGATGCGGCGAAAACCCTGCGCCTCGCACTGGGTCAGGAGGAATCCGTGCCACCGGGAACCCGAGAGATACAGGCCCGACAACTGGCTGTTCCGGGACGGGTCGATGCGCACCTCGAGTTCCAGCACGCTGCCGTCGTGCGCATTGGGGATGGTGAGACCGGAAGCGTCGCGGGTGTAATCGGCATCCGTCAGCGTGTGTCCGTCCAAGCGTGCGGCGACGAGTTCCAGGTCCTCGCCGTCGAGGCGCAAAGGTTCGTCGCGGTCGCGCGCCAGCGTCAACTTCGAATGGACGAGCGTGGCATCGACGCCGAGTTCGAACTTCAGTTCGACACGTGTCACGCGCCAAGCGGGCGGACGGTAATCGGCAAGGCGGACGGTGGTACCGGCGGCGGGCGTGTTGACGGTGTCTTTAGCATCCATCCTGGCATTGTATGGGGTTGTAAAGCTCGTCCGCTTGTTTTCTTTGCCTGACCAGAGTAACGCTGAGCCTTAGTAATCCGAGGCACGCAAATGGCCGAAAGAGCTCGTCATTCCGGGTTCGCCCTGCGATGAAGCTGCAGGCCGCCCCGGAATGACGAGGAATAGAGTGGATGGCCCGCGCGAATCGGGTGCGACAATGCGTTCCCCCGGTCTTCTCCCGATACCGCAATGTCCGAATTCGTTTTTCCGACCCTTGCCGACGTGCGTACCGCGGCCGCGCGCATCGCGGCGCGCGCGCGCGTCACGCCGGTCCTGACCTCGCCGGAACTCGATCGGCGCGCGGGTGCCAGCCTGTGCTTCAAGTGCGAACACCTGCAGGTGGGCGGCGCGTTCAAGTTCCGTGGCGCCTGCAACGCGGTGTGGGCGCTGTCCGACGACGAAGCGGCACGCGGCGTGGTGACCCACTCGTCGGGCAACCATGGCGCGGCACTCGCGCTCGCCGCCTCCACGCGTGGCATCCCCGCGCACATCGTGGTGCCGGAAGGCACGGTCGCCGCCAAGCTCGCCAACATCGAGCGTGCGGGCGGCATCGTGCACCGCTGCGCGTCAACGCAAGCCGCCCGCGAGGAGACCTGCGCGCGCGTGCAGCGGGAGACCGGCGCGACGCTGGTGCACCCGTATGCCGATGCGCGCGTCATGGCGGGCCAGGGCACCGTCGTCCTGGAATTGCTGCAGCAGGTCCGCGGCCTCGACGCCGTGGTCGTGCCGATCGGCGGGGGCGGGCTGGCATCGGGTTGTGCGATTGCGCTGCACGCGCTCGCGCCCGGCGCGCGGCTGGTGTGCGCCGAGCCTGCGGGTGCCGACGATGCGTACCAGTCGATGCGGCGTGGCGACCGCGTCACCCATGTGGTGCCGGACACGATCTGCGATGGATTGCGCGCGGCCATCGGCGCGCCGAACCTGGCCGTGCTGCGCGCTCACCATGGGGACATCGTCCGCGTCGATGACACCGCCACGCTGGCGGCGATGCGGCTCGCGTGGGCCGAGCTCAAGCAGACGATCGAGCCTTCCTCGGCGACCGTGCTGGCGGCGGTGCTTGCCGAACGCGGACGGTTTGCCGGCCAGCGCATCGGCCTGGTGCTGACCGGTGGCAACGTGGATCTGGACGCGATTGCGTTTGTGGTGCAAGGCGCACGTGCCGCGCTGTAGGAGCGCGCCTCGCGCGCGACCGGACCCCGACGCATCGTGGAACACCGGTCGCGGCCGAGGGCCGCTCCTACAACAGAAATGGATCGATCACGTGGAATGTAGGAGCGCGCCTGCGCGCGACAAGTGTACGTGCGGTTCCCTGCCTTCGCGTGCGTCCAGTGACTACTCCACCGTCACGGATTTCGCGAGGTTGCGCGGCTGGTCGACATCGGTGCCGCGCAGGACGGCGACGTGGTACGCCAGCAACTGCAGTGGCACGGTGAGCACCGCCGGGGCGATGAGGTTGCCGCCCGAGTCCACCTTCAAGAGCTGCCCGCGGCTGCCGTTCAGCGCCACGTCGGCATCCGAATCGGCGAACACGTACAACTGGCCGCCGCGCGCGCGGACTTCCTCGAGATTTGATTTCAGCTTTTCGAGAAGCTGGTTGTTGGGCGCGACCGCGACCACCGGCATGTCCTCGTCGACCAGCGCCAGCGGTCCGTGCTTCAGCTCGCCTGCCGGGTACGCCTCGGCATGGATGTAGGAGATTTCCTTGAGTTTCAGCGCCCCCTCCATCGCGACCGGATACTGCGCACCGCGGCCGAGGAACAATGCGTGGTGCTTGTCGACGAAGGCTTCGGCAAGCTTGGCGATGGTTCGGTCGAGCGCGAGCGCGCCTTCGAGCACGCGCGGCAGGCTGGCAAGCTCTTGCACCATTTCGGCCAGCTTGCCGGCGTCGACGCCGCGGATGCGCGCCAGTTCCAGCGCCAGCAGCGCCAGTGCGCAGAGCTGCGTCGTGAACGCCTTGGTCGAGGCGACGCCGATCTCGGGGCCCGCGCGCGTCATCAGCGCGAGGTCCGCCTCGCGCACCAGGCTCGACTCGGGCACGTTGCAGATCGCGAACGAGCCGAGATAGCCGCGTTCGCGGCCGTCGCGCAGCGCGGCCAGCGTGTCGGCGGTTTCACCCGATTGCGAAATCGCGAGGAACAGGGTGTCGGGCGCGACCACCACGTGGCGGTAACGGTACTCGCTCGCGACCTCGACCGTACACGGAATCCCGGCGATGCCCTCCAGCCAGTAACGCGCGACCATCCCGGCGTGGTAGCTGGTGCCGCACGCCACGATGTGGACGCGCTCGACCCGGCGCAGCAGTGCGTCGGCGTCCACGCCGAAGATGTTGGGCAGGATGCGGCCGTCGGCGATGCGGCCTTCCAGCGTGTTCGCGATCGCCACGGGCTGCTCGAAGATCTCCTTCAGCATGTAATGGCGGAACTGGCCGCGTTCGACCGCATCCAGCGAAAGGTCGCTCTCGCGGACCCGGCGCGTCACTCCGTGGCCATCGGCAGCCTGGATCGTGAGCGTATCCGTGGTGATCTCCACCACGTCGCCTTCTTCCAGGTACACGATCCGGTTGGTGACCTGGATCAGCGCCTGCACGTCCGAACCCAGGAAGTGCTCGCCGATGCCGACCCCGACGCACAGCGGGCTGCCGCGCCGGGCGCCGACCACGTGGCCCGGATGGTCGCGGTGCAGCACCGCGATCGCGTAGGCGCCGCGCAGGCGCTTGGTGGCTTTTGTCACCGCTTCGCGCAGGCTGGCGCCGTCCGCCATCAACCAGTGCACGAGGTGCGCGATGACCTCGGTGTCGGTCTGCGACGTGAAGGTGTAACCCGCCGCCTCGAGTTCCGAATGGAGCTCCGCATGATTTTCGATGATCCCGTTGTGGACCACCGCGACCGTGTCGCGCGAAACGTGCGGGTGGGCGTTGGCCTCGGTAGGCGCCCCGTGGGTGGCCCAGCGGGTGTGGGCTATGCCGGTACGGCCGTGGACGGGCGACGCCTGGAACAGCGCATCGAGGCTCGCGACTTTTCCGGGGACGCGCAGCCGGACCAGTTTGCCGCCATGCAGCACCGCGAGGCCAGCCGAGTCGTAGCCGCGGTATTCGAGCGCGTGCAGGCCTGCCAGCAGGATCGGGACGGCATCGCGCTGGGTACAGGCGGCAACGATTCCACACATGGGGCGCAAAGCCTCTTCAAGTTAAAAATTGCAAAGATACAGCGTTCACGTCCGCATCAGCCGGTTTGTCGCCCTGGGCGAAGGGTGTTCGGCACGGTTTGTGCACGAACCCGGGACGGGTCGTCGAAAAAGACCCACAGATTGTGAACCGCATCACATTCGGTGTATAAGGGGTGTCCACCTCGCGGCGCAGCACGCCGGGGCGATGCGGTGGCGGCAAAGGAGGGCTTGTCATGTACCGATTGTTCCGAGGACGAGCGCTGCGGTGGCAGGTCCTGCTCGTATTGGTGGAATTGGGCTTGCTGGTGGCGTGTGTATATCTGGCGGCGGTGTTGCGCTACTGGGGCGACGCGGCTTCGCAGGCGGCGTTCAGCCGCACGTTGCAGTGGCACGCGCTGCTAGTGGCCGCGGTGATGATCCTGTCGATGGCGGCGCTGGGCCTGTACCAGGTGCATTTGCGCGCCGGCTGGCTGGGGCGCGTCAGCCGGCAGGGCGTCGCGTTCGTGCTGGGGTGGGTGGCGCTCACCGTCCTCTACTACGCCTTCCCCGAAACCTATCTCGGCCGCGGGGTGATGGGCATCGCGCTGGTGCTCGGTTACGTCGTCGTGGCCGCGTGGCGGGTACTGTTCCTGACGTTCGTCGACGCTGACCTGTTCAAGCGGCGCGTGGTGATGCTGGGGGCCGGCAACCGTGCGGCCGAAGTCGCGCACAAGATGCGCCGCAAGACCGATCGCCGCGGTTTCCGGATCGTGGGTTACGTGCCGGTCGGCGCCGATCCCGTGGCGGTCCCGGACGCGCTGTTGTTGCATCCCGGTGACGATTTTTGCGGCTGGGTACGCCAGCTCGACGTGGACGAAATCGTGGTCGGCCCGGACGACCGCCGCGGCACGTTGCCGGTCGCGGCCCTGCTGGATTGCAAGCAACGCGGCATTGCCGTCATCGAGCTGGCCGAGTTCTTCGAACGCGAGGCCGGCAACATCATGATGGACCTTACCAACCCGTCGTGGCTGGTGTTCTCCGACGGCTTCAACATTTCCGTGGTGCGGCGCACCATCAAGCGCGCGTTTGACGTTGCCATCGCCGCGCTGGTGCTGCTGGTCGCGTCGCCGGTGATGCTGCTCACGGCGCTGGCGATCCGGCTGGAATCCGGACGTGGCAAGCCGATCCTGTATCGGCAGGAACGGGTCGGCGAGAACGGACGACCGTTCCAGGTGATCAAGTTCCGCAGCATGGGCACCGATGCCGAGTGCGACGGCGTCGCACGCTGGGCCGCCAAGCACGACGATCGGGTGACCCGGGTGGGTCGACTCATCCGCAAGGCGCGCCTGGACGAGCTTCCGCAATTGTGGAACGTGCTGCGCGGGGACATGAGCATCATTGGCCCGCGCCCGGAACGGCCGCAGTTCGTGGACGATTTCAACACGCGCATCCGCTACTACTCGCTCAGGCATTGCGTGAAGCCGGGCCTGACCGGCTGGGCGCAATTGCGTTATCCCTACGGGTCGTCGCTCGAAGACGCCCAGGAAAAGCTGAAGTTCGACCTGTTCTACGTGAAAAACCACAACTTCGTGTTCGATCTGGCCATCCTGGTGCAGACCGTCGAAGTGGTGCTGTTCGGGCGTGGCGCGCGCTGACCACAACAAGGAGAACAAGCATGAAGCGGTTCACCCGAAGCGGGATTTTCCTGCTGCCGATGCTGGCGGGCATGCTGGTGCTGGGCGCCTGCAGCACCGCGCCGACCATCAGCAGTGCGCCGGCGCCGGCGCCGCTCGCCGAGCATTACATCATCGGTCCGGGCGACAACCTTGAAATCTACGTGCGCGACAACCCGGGCCTTTCGACCACCGTGCCGGTGCGTCCCGACGGGCGCATCTCGATCCCGCTGGTGCAATCGATCATGGCGGCCGGCAAGACGCCGGATGAACTGGCCGACGCGCTGCAAAAGGACCTCAGTCGTTACATCCGCGAGCCGCTGGTGACGGTGATCGTCAAGAGCTTCGTCGGCGAATTCAGCCAGCAGGTGCGCGTGGTCGGGCAAGCGACGACGCCGAAGTCCGTTCCCTATCGCAGCGGGATGACCCTGCTCGACGTGATGATCGACGTCGGTGGCCTAACCAAATTTGCGTCGGGCAACAGCGCCAAGATCGTCCGGCGGCTGCCCGATGGCAAGCAGGAAACGATCCCGGTGCGCTTGGGCGACCTGATGAACGGCGATATCAAGGACAACGTCGCGATGCGCCCCGGCGACATCCTGATCATTCCCCAGTCGTTGTTCTGACAGCGCGCGCAGCATCCAGGAAAGAAGATGGCGACCGAATCATTCGATGTGCACGGCCTGTTCCAGCACGTGCTGCTGGAAATACACGCGACCTGGCGTTACCGCTGGCGCGCGCTGATCGTCGCGTGGTGCGTGATGGTCGTGGGTGCACTGCTGGTCTTCAGCCTTCCCAACAAGTACGAATCCAGTGCGCAGGTGTACGCGGACACGGATGCCCTGACCAACCCGCTGCTCAGGGGCATCGCCGTGCAACCCGATGTGCAACAGCGCCTTCAGATCATCACGCGCACGCTGCTCGCGCGCCCGAACCTCGAGACCGTCGCCGACACGACGGGCTTGTCCCTGCGCGCCACCAGTCCGGCCGACAAGGACGACCTGCTGGCGAAGCTGGGCGCCGAGGTGACGGTCAAGGACGCTGGTGCCAAGAACCTCTACAACATCAGCTACGCCGACTCCGATCGGAAGATGTCCCAGAAGGTCGTGCAGGCGTTCCTGCAGATACTGATGAACGACACCCTCGGTGCGAACACCGCGTCGACGGAATCGGCACAGAACTTCCTGCAACAACAGGTGGACGATTACAGCCGCCGCCTCAATGATGCGGAGCGCAAGCTCGCGGAATTCCAGAAAGCCAACATCGCCTACCTGCCTGGTCCGGGTGCCGGCGGTGGTGCGGGGGATTATTCCACCCGCCTGCAGGTAGCCGAGGCGAAATTGCAGGATTTGCAGGTCATGTACGATGCCGCCGCGCTCGGTGGCACGCCGGCGCAACGGGTCAACAACCAGGTACAGGATATCGACAAGCAGATCGCGGCTGCGCGCCAGCGGCTCGAAACCCTGCTGCTCACCTACACCAACGAATACCCGGACGTGATCACCACTCGGCGCATGATCAAGGAGCTGGAGGCGCGGCGCGAAACAGTCCTGAAGCATCCGGGTCGCGCGGCGCTGACCGACCTGCCGGCGGCTGCTCCGAAGGCCGATGGGACGAGCCAGCTCAATGCGAGGTTGCTGGCCGCGCAGGTCGCGGCGCAAAAACAGCAGATCGTCGACCTCAAGAAAAACGCCGACAAGATCACCGACACCGAGGTCACGCTCAAGCAACTGACACGCAACTACGAAATCAACAAGAAGCAGTACGACGAACTGGTCACCCGGCTCAACACCGCGCAACTGTCCCAGGATGCGACGCAGACTGGCAACAACCTCAAGTTCCGCGTGATCAGTCCGCCGATCCTTCCGCTCGCCCCGGTCAGCCCGCACCGCGGATTGCTGCTCCTGGTGGTACTGGTGCTGGCGCTGGGCATCGGTGCCGCGTTCGCCTGGTTCCTGCACAAGATCAAGCCGGCGTTCATGAGTCTGAAAAGCCTGCGCGAGTTCGCCGATTACCCGGTGATCGGCTCCTTCAGCTTGATCGAATCGGCGGGTCGTCGCGCGGGGCAGCGGCGCGAGCTGGTCCGGTTCTGCACCGGCACCGGCCTGTTGGCCGTGGTGGTGCTGCTCGGAATCGCCTTCAGCGGGCCCCTTGCCGGGTTGATGCAGCACGTGTTTCTGATGGGTGCAACATGAGTATCGTCGAGAAAGCCGCCGAAAGGCTCAAGACCCTGCAGCCGGAACCGGTTCTGCCGTCCGAGGAACCGGTGCCGCAGCCCACGGGCCCGACCATCGAGCGCCTGCATGAGCGTCGTGTGCGTACGGTGGACGAGGCGGATGCCGCCGAGGCCGCTCCGGCGCTGCACATCGACCTGCACGCACTCAGGCGTGCGGGGCTGCTGCCTGCCGACGATGACGCGGGCGCGCGCCTCGCCGACGAGGTACGCCGCGTCAAGCGACCATTGCTCGACAATGCCTACGGAAAGAGTGGCAAGGCGCTCGCGCATGCCGAACGCATCTCGGTGACCAGCGCGGTGCCGGGCGAGGGCAAGACGTTCACCGCCATGAACCTTGCGCTGAGCCTGGCGCGCGAGCCGGACTTCGAGGTGTTGCTGGTGGATGGCGACATCCCCAAGATGGACATCACGCGCGTGCTCGGGCTGGAAGAGCGCCCGGGGCTGATGGACGCCTTGACGGGTGCCTGCCGCCCTGACGACGTGGTCGTCACCACGGATGTTCCCAATCTGCTGGTCATTCCCGCCGGTCAGCGCAGCGCGGTCACCACCGAGCTGTTCGGCGGCCGCCGCATGGAGTATGTGCTGGAGCGCCTCGGCGGCGACGGTCGACAACGCCTGCTGGTGTTCGACTCCTCGCCATTGCTGGCGACGCCGGAATCGCAGGTGCTGGCTGCGCACATGGGCCAGGTCGTCATCGTCGTCAGCGCGGGCCACACCCGCGAGCACGAACTCAAGGCCGCATTGGAATGCATGCACGACGCCCAGTACGTCGGCCTCCTCCTCAACATGAGCCGCCTCCCCGCGATCGAGAACCACTATTACCGGCACTATGGTGAGTTCGGTTACACGCCGCAGTACCAGCTCCGGGACCACTGAAGGAAAGCCCGCATGCGCGTTCTGTCGGCCCCAGTCGTGTTGTCGTCGCTGGCCCTTACGGGGTGGGTGGCGGGCGCGGGAGCGCAGGATGCGGGAATCGGTGCACTTCCCACGCAGCTGTTGTCGCCGACACTCGAACAGGCGGCCTGCGCGCAAACCGGAACGGCGGAGCAGCAGCCGGGCGTGGTTCCGCAGCCAAATCCCGATTGCCCAGGCGTCGTGCTGGGCGTCACCGGGGGTGAGCTCTATACCGACAACCTGAAGCTTGCCGCCCAAGGAAAACCGAAGGAGACAATGTGGATCACCACGGTCGAACCCTTCGTCAAGGCGGCGTGGTCGAATCCGCGCTTTGTCGGCCTGGTGGATTATTCGCTCACGGGCTTCTTGTACGCGGGGCAGTCGAGCAACAACCAGATCGCGCAGAGACTCGATGCACTGGGCACGTTGACGCTCGTACCGCAGCACTTTTTTCTCGACGGCACCGCGCGATACAGCCGCGCAATCATCAACAATCAGCTTCCGGCCGGATCTGGCACGTTCTTCCTCAATGGCAATCTCGCGAACGTAGCGGTCGCAACGCTCAGTCCGTGGTGGACCCAGACGTTCGGGCTTGGCACCGCGACGTTGCGCTACACGGAAGGTCGCGTCATGTACAACCGGAACGGAATATCAGGTGACAATCCCAATTCGCTTTCCGGGATTTCCAATGTGACCAGCAGCGCCGTGCAGTTCAGCTTCGTCAGTCCCCAGTACGAGCGCTGGGCGTGGAACTATGCCTATGTCCAGCAGCGCCTCGATCCCGATGCCGGCCCCAGCAGGCAATTTGCAACGACCAGGGTCGGTGCATCGTTCGAAGTCAACGCCGCCACCAACCTCCTCGGTGACGCCGGGCTGGAAAACCGCTTCCGACCCGATGGCACGATCAGTCACCTGGATGCACCATTCTGGGATGTCGGCATCGACTGGGCGAACGCGCTGAACAGCTTCAAGGTGCTCGTCGGACACCGGTTCTACGGGCGTAGTGGCGAGCTTTCGTGGACCCACAATGCAGCGCTGCTGACCACGACCCTGAGCTACACCGAGCAGCCGACCGACCTCAACCAGCAGTTGCTGGGGCAAAACCCCGGCGAGGTCGTGCTGCCGCCGGTCAATCCCCAGCGGTTTCCATCGCTCGCTGAGCGTCAGATCTACCTGATGAAGCGCGCGATGGCGACGGCCACGTACCAGATGCCACGCGGCAACCTCACATTGGCCCTGTACGACGAATCGCGGCGATTCTTCGTGACGGGTGTTGGCGAGGAACGCGTGGCCAACGCGAGCCTCTCGTGGCGCTACGACATCGGACCCTTCACCACCCTCACGCCCACTCTTGGCTGGCAGCGCTATCGGTTCGAGGACAACCAGATCAATTATTCGCGCTTCGGGGAATTGGCACTGGTCCACCAGTTCAGCGCTGCCGATTTTGCAACGATCCGGTTGCGCAACGACTCCCGGAGCGCATACGCGCCCATCCCAGGC
>JBOHYX010000033.1:0-12886 GCA_050738115.1 Rhodanobacteraceae bacterium | reverse complement strand
CTCCGCACTCAACTTCGTCAACGCCGCCGTCAACGTCGTCTTGCCGTGGTCCACGTGCCCTATCGTCCCCACGTTCACGTGCGGCTTGCTGCGATCGAATTTCTCTTTGGACATGACGGTTACCTTTGGATTTTCTGGTTTGTCTTGAACTGCAACATCAAAATCTTTTCGTCCGCGAAGAACGCCAAGAACGCGAATACAAGCCAATAATCCTTGCTCGTCGCCTTTGCTTCTCTTCGCGTCTTTCGCGTCCTTGGCAGACGATCGCTCTCAGCTTTTCTTGATGATCGTCTCGGCGACGTTGGTGCTCACGACAGGAATCGAACCTGTGACCTCTTCCTTACCAAGGAAGTGCTCTACCGACTGAGCTACGTGAGCCTGTATTTCAACCTGCATCCCTGCCGGCAAAAGCCGAACCCGCCATCCATGGCGGACTTTTCACAAAACCGCGCCATCCGCGGCGCCGACAGCGGCAAACATCGGGTAGCCTGCGATTCAATGGAGCGGGAGACGGGAATCGAACCCGCACCATCAGCTTGGAAGGCTGAGGTTCTACCATTGAACTACTCCCGCTTTTGATGGGAATCGGGAATGGGGAGACGGGAATCGCACAGGCCAAAGCTGTTGCTCCAACGATTCCCGACTCCCGATTCTCCATTCCCGGCTGTCTGGTGGAGGGGGGTGGATTCGAACCACCGAAGGCGTAAGCCAGCAGATTTACAGTCTGCCCCCGTTGGCCGCTTGGGTACCCCTCCGCAAATCTTGTGTGTTGCACCTCGTGCCGACGATCAAGCTGGTGTTCCGCAGGCGCGCCAGGTCGGCCACCCCGACCTCCGCGTCGCTTCCTGCGCGCCGACGCGAAAATCCGGGCATGCCCGCGACATCCCGGATTCGTTGCCAACGTGTTGCAAAGACCGCGTATTTTGGCGTGCGTCGGCATCCAAGTCAACCGCGGCCCCCTCGCAAATCGGGGGCCGTCAGCGCGAAGGTTCAGGCCGCAACCGGGCCAGCGGCAGGCCGGAGGCGTCGAGCAGCACCAGCCCGTCGCCGTCGCGCCTGACGCGCGCGGCTTTGCGCAATGCATCGAATACGCGTCGCTGCACCCGCATTGCGCCGGCGGGCGCGAGGCAGGCCATCTTGGTGGACATCAGTGCACCAAACCGCGTACTGCCGTCGTCGGCAAGTTCCCACGACGCGCCGAAGCTGTTGCAGCCCGCGCGTCCGGAAGCCCGCCCGTTGCGCAGGCGCAGCACCGCCGTGACATCGCGCGGCACCGGGGTTCCGCCGACTTCGACGAAACGCCAATCAGTACCGGCAAGACTCGCGCGCAATCGCGCACCCGCGGATGCCGCCACTGCAGGCGCGCGCGCCGCTGCTGCTGCTACCGCGCCGCTCGCACTGAACGCGGCCAACCCCATCGCGATGGTGAACAAAGGCTTCCACGCCATGCTGGACACTCCACGGCGCACCATAGCGCGAACCGCCTGAACCCGCGCGGCACCGGGCGCGCGGGCCGCCCCGGCGGGGCGGCGATTGCGGAAAGTCAGGCCACGGGGCTCTCGGCCATGGACGGCGGCTTCAACGGCCATTCTGGTGCAGGAAAGCCGGGGACGCAGGCGGACACCACAATGCGTGGCCGTGCCGCGATCAGGAACGATCGCACTAAACATTGAACCGGAAGTGCATCACGTCGCCTTCCTGCACCCGGTATTCCTTGCCTTCCAGCCGCAGCCGGCCCGCGTCGCGCGCGCCCACTTCGCCGCGGTATTTGATGTAATCCTCGAACGAGATGGTTTCGGCGCGGATGAAGCCGCGCTCGAAGTCGGTGTGGATCACGCCGGCTGCCTGCGGTGCGGTTGCACCGCGCTTCACCGTCCAGGCACGCACCTCCTTCGGCCCTGCGGTGAAGTACGTCTCGAGGCCGAGCAACGTGTAGGCGGCGCGCGCCACCCGATCGAGACCGGGCTCCGCGAGGCCCAGCGATGCCAGGTACTCGCCGCGCTCGGAAGCGTCGAGTTGCCCCAGCTCCGCCTCGATCGCCGCGCAGACCGGAACCACCACCGCGCCTTCGGTTTCCGCGTGCGTGCGCACGGCGCCGAGGTGGGGATTGTTCTCGAAACCGTCCTCGCGCACGTTGGCGACGTACATCAGCGGTTTCAACGTCAGCAGGAACGAATCACGGATCGCCGCGCGTTCGTCGTCATCCAGGATGACCGATCGCGCCGGCTTGCCGGCGTTGAGCGCGCCAGCCAGCTTCTCCAGCACCGGGCGCCGCGCCATGGCTTCCTTGTCATTGGCCTTGGCCGCGCGCTCGACCCGCTGCAGGGCCTTGTCCACCGCATCGAGATCGGCCAGCGCCAGCTCCGTATCGATGGTCGCGATGTCTGCCAGCGGGTCGATTTTTCCACTGACGTGGACGATGTCGGGATGTTCAAAGCAGCGCACGACGTGCGCGATGGCGTCGACTTCCCGGATGTGCGCGAGGAACTGGTTGCCGAGGCCCTCGCCCTTCGACGCACCGGCGACCAGCCCGGCGATGTCCACGAACTCCACCGCGGCCGGGATGATCTTCTGCGGATGCACGATGTCGGCGAGCTGCGCAAGCCGCGGATCGGGCACCGGTACCACGCCGACATTCGGCTCGATCGTGCAGAACGGAAAGTTCGCCGCGGCGATGCTGGCGTTGGTGAGTGCGTTGAAGAGCGTCGACTTGCCGACGTTGGGCAGCCCGACGATGCCGCATTGGATGGCCATCAGGAACTCCGGGACTCGGGAATGGAGAATGGAGAATCGGAAGGGCGGATTGCGGGCGTCAGCGATTCCCGATTCCCGATTCCCGATTCCCGTCCGTATTCAGCCGCTTCGTCGCCTCGTTGAACTCGCCCGCGACCAGCAGCGGCAGCTCGTCGAGCGCGCGCGCGATCGCGTCCAGCATGGCGTCCTCGTCCGTGGCGGACGGATTGCCGAGTACCCAGCCAAGCACGCGGCTCCGGGCCGCGGGATGGTCGATGCCGATGCGCAGGCGGTGGAAACGGCCGTGACCGAGCTGGGCGATGATGTCACGCAGGCCATTGTGGCCGCCGTGGCCGCCGTCGAACTTGAGGCGTACGGTGCCGGGCGGCAGATCCATGTCATCGTGCACCACCAGCAGCTCCTCCGGCGCGAGTTTCCAGTAGACGAGCGCGGCGACCACGGCGCGGCCGCTCTCGTTCATGAAAGTGTCGGGCTTCACCAGCCACACCGGCTCGTCGCCGACCTCGACGCGACACGCTTCGGCGTGCAGCCGACCCTCACGGCGAAATCGCGCACCCGCTCCCGATGCCAGCGCATCCGCAAGCCAGAAGCCCGCGTTGTGGCGGTTGCGCAGGTATTCGGCGCCGGGATTGCCGAGGCCGGCGATGAGGCGGATGCCAGCCACCTCAACTGCACTCCGCCATCACGCCCTGCCCTCTCCCGCGAGCGGGAGAGGCGGGGTTATCGTCACGCTTCGCGCGACAGTTGAATCGAATGAAGCGGGGGCGAGTGCCGGACATTCCGTCATGCGTGCAGGCGGCCCGACGCCGTCATGCGGCACGGGTCGCCTGCAGGCAGGCTCCTACTTCTTTTCGGCGGGCTTCTTGTCGCCGGCAGCGGCTGCAGGTGCGGCGGCCTTCGCTGCATCGCCGGTGGCGGCGGGCGCGGCAGCGCCTTCGGGCGTGGCAGCCGCGGCGGCGGCACCTTCGGCCGGCACCGCCTCGGCGGGCGCCGGTTCCTCTTCCTCGCGCACCGCCTGCGCGGACACGACGGTGTGGTCGTATTCCTTGCCGAGTTTCAACTCGGGAATCTCGACGCCCGCGGGCAGCTTGAGGTCGGACAAGTGCAGCACGTCGCCGAGATCCAGCGCGCCGAGGTCGAGATCGATGTATTCGGGCAGGTCCCTTGGCAAGCACGAGATTTCGACCTCGGTGATGTTGTGCGAGATCACCACGCCCGAAGTCTTGGCCGCCGGGGATTTCTCCTTGTTGACGAACCGGAGCGACACGTAAACGCGGATCGGCTTGGACTCGTCGATGCGCAGGAAATCCAGGTGCAGCAACCGCGGCTTGACCGGGTGCTTCTGCACGTCGCGCAACAGCACCTTCTGGCGGTTGCCGTCGATGAGCAGGTCGAGGATCGACGACGCGAACCAGTCGTTGGCTGCAGCCAGCGAAAGCCTCAGGTGATCGAACTGGATGTTTTCGGCGGCCTGGCCCGCGCCGTAGACGACGGCGGGGACCTTGCCGGCGCGACGCAGGCGGCGGCTCGCACCCTTGCCCTGGTCGGCACGGCGCTCGGCCGTGATTTCATGGATGGTTGGCATTGCTGGTTACCTCTTGTAGTGATGCCGCATCGAAGCGGCTTGAAACTCTCCCGCGACCAGGAGAGTGGTTGAATCGGGAATCGGGAATCGGGAGTCGGAAGTCGGGAGTGGGGAATCGTGAAAGCGGAGCACCGTAGCTCTTCCGATTCCCGATTCCCGATTCCCGGCTCCTAATCCACATACAACGAACTGACCGACTCCCCGAACGCCATCCGGCGCACGGTCTCGGCCAGCAACTGCGCGACCGACAACTGGCGGATCTTCGCGCACGCGGCGCCTTCGACGCTCAGCGGAATGGTGTCGGTGACGACCAGTTCGTCCATCTGCGATTCCTCGATGTTGCGCACCGCCGGGCCCGACAGCACCGCGTGCGTGCAGTACGCCACCACTTCCGCGGCGCCACGGTCCTTGAGCGCCCTGGCGGCCGCGCACAGCGTGCCGGCGGTATCGACGATGTCGTCCACCAGCACGCAGGTCCTGCCGATGACGTCGCCGATGATGTTCATCACCGTCGCTTCGTTCGGGCGCGGACGGCGCTTGTCGATGATCGCAAGGTCGGCATCGTCGAGGCGCTTGGCCACCGCGCGCGCCCGCTGCACGCCGCCCACGTCGGGACTGACCACGGTGACGTCCTCGGTGCCGTGCTTGCGCCAGATGTCGGCCAGCAGCACCGGCGAGGCGTATACGTTGTCCAGCGGGGCATCGAAAAAGCCCTGGATCTGGTCGGCGTGGATGTCCACCGTCAACACCCGGTCGGTGCCGACCGCATCGATCAGCTTGGCCGCCACCTTGGCCGTGATCGGCACCCGCGCCGCCCGCAGCCGCCGGTCCTGGCGCGCGAAGCCGAAGTACGGAATCACCGCGGTGACGCTGGCCGCCGAGGCCCGCTTGAGCGCGTCCACGATCACCAGCAGCTCCATCAGGTTGTCCGCCGTCGGCGGGCACGTCGACTGCATCACGAATACGTCCTGGTTGCGGACGTTTTCATCGATCTCGACCTGCACCTCGCCGTCGGAAAATCGCCCGACCACCGCCTTGCCAAGTGGCTCGCCGAGGGTATGCGCGACATCTTCCGCCAGCTTGTGGTTGGCGTTGCCGCTGAACAACATCAAGCCGGATGTGTCATGCATGCCTGCAACCCGTGTTGGAACCTGGACGATGGCTGGGGCGGCAGGATTCGAACCTGCGAATGCCGGGATCAAAACCCGGTGCCTTACCGCTTGGCTACGCCCCATCCTTGATCGCGACCGGGCGTCCTCCCGGCGCGATGCACCCGGGCGCGGCAAGGACGCGCCACGTTTGCACGTGTCCGCGCCTCGCGCCGCCGTGGCCGCCCTGCCTGACAAGTAAGCTATCGAACGACGAAAAGCCGGGTATTGTCGCGAGACGTCGAACGCGTGTCAATTCAGCCACTTGTCCGCATCAATCACCCGGGCTCCATTTCTCGATCAGCACCCTGACCGTGTAGGGATCGCGGCTCGCGTACACCTTGCGCGGGAGCGGCGGCGTGCGCTCGGCATACCACTCGCGGTAATCGACATGCCAACCATCCTGGTCGAGGGTTGCCGGCAGGCCATTCGCGCCAAAGGTCAGGACCGCGGGACGGCCGGGCGCGCGCAGGCCACGCACCCACCAGCGGAGATCGGCGACCGGGACGTCCCAGCCAAATTCGGCGCTCAGCACGTCGCCGGCCGTGCGGCCCGCGAGCGGCTCGCGGGCGGCACCGATCAGGATGGCCCCGTCCGGCCCCCCGTCCAGTTCAACGGATTTGCCGGTGATCGGCGCACGCAGGATGAATTTGAAGCTTTGACCCCGCTGATGCCAACTCAGGCTGCCGCTGCCGCCGTTCCTGCCGTCCGAAGCGGCGAAACGCCCGTCGAGGCCCCAGTCGTGCTGCGCCCCCAGCGACTGTTCGCGCACGGCCTGCGCCACGAGCTGCCCGGGCGTTCCCGGCTCGCGCACCTGGACCGGCGCACAGGCGGCGAGCGCCAGCATCCCGCCTGGGGCCACCACCAGCAAGACACATCGGCGTCGATGCCGAACCCACCGAAGAATCGTCGCAAGCGCAGCTGGTCCGGACCGCAGGGTCCGAAGGAGACCCCTTCGGAGCGGCTGTTGTGAAAAGTCAGGCCAGGGACGGCCGTTCTGATGGTCCAGCAAACGAGATGCCACGCCAGTCATGTCGCGTCGGACTGCCGCGATCATGGACGATCGCACGAAAATGACACTCATGGCCCCAACCGCTGTTCGGCCTGCCGCAGCGCCTCGTTGTGCGGATCGAGCTTGCGCACCTTGGCAAACACCTCGCGTGCACGCGCATGCCGACCCAGCTTCCAGAGCACTTCCCCGAGGTGCACGCCGATGTCGGGATCCTGCTGCTGCCCCCACGCGCGATCCAAGTACTTCTGGGCCTCGTCGAGATTGCCAAGCCGGTACTGCAGCCAGCCCCAGGAATCCATGATCGCGGCCTCGTCCGGCTTGGCCGCGAGTGCCTTGCGAAGCAGCACGGTCGCCTCGGGCAGGTCGCGATCGGCGTCGGCCAGCGTGAAGCCGAGTGCGTTCATGGCATCGACGTTGTCGGGATTCTTCGCCAGTACCTTTCGAAAGTCGGCGAGTGCGGCGTCCGTCTCGCCGGCGTCGGCTTCCGCGATGCCGCGGTCGTAGGTGAGTTCCGGATCACCGGGCAGCGCCGCGAGCCCGCGGTCATACGCCGCGATGGCGTTGGCGTGCTCGCCGTGGCGCGAATACAGCTGCGCGTCCAGTTCGTAGGCGGCGCGCAGGCTGTCGGAATCGTCCGCGTAGTCCTGTTGCAGTTGCACGGCCAGTGCATGCGCCTGCACCGTCTTGCCGGTCTTGTCCAGCAACACCGCCGTGCGCAGCTGTGCGTCGAACCCGTTGTTGCTGTCGGGATCGACCCCGGCGTACCAGGTGATCGCCTGCTGGTCGTGACCCAGCAGCTCGGCGAGCTGGCCGAGCAGGAAAGCGTTGTCCTGGCGCTGCGCCGCCGGCGCGTGCTGCAAACCGGCGTACAGGCCGCGCAACCCGGCCTCGTCCTTGGCGCGCGCGGCAATCGCGACGCGCGCCGACCAGGTCGCCGGCGTCTGCGGGCCGCGCGCCAGCACGTCCAGCGCCTCGGCGTGCCGGTCCGATCCGGCCAGCAGCGTCGCATAGCCCAATCGCAGTTGGGTGCTGCGCGGATGCTCGGCAACGCCCTTTGCATACAGCGCCAGCGCGCCGACGCGATCGTTGGCCGCCAGCCTCAAGCTTGCGGCCCAACCGATGCTGTCGGCACTGGAGAACCGGCGTGCGGCCGCTTCCGCGAGGCGACCCGCGAAGGCGTGCCGGCCGAGATGTTCGCCCAGCTCGCTCAGCGCCACCCACACGTCGCCGTCGGCGGGCAACCGCTGCGGTGTCGCCAGGTATTCCAGCACCTGCCCTGCCAGTGCGCTGTCGCGCGCCGTCAGCAACGCCGCGGCGAAAACCTTCCAGCGCTCCGCATTCCCGGCCGCGAGGGCGATGCCGAACTCCCGTTCCGCCCCGGCGCGATCGCCACGCAACAGCGCAAGCTGCCCGCGCGCCATCGCCAGATCCTGCGGCGACGCGCCCAGCGCCTGCCAGCGGTCCACCAGCCGTGCTGCCGCGTCGGCATTGCCGGTTGCCAGCGCAAGCTGGACCGCGCGCTTGGCGATCCCGGGATCGCTGGAAATCGCCGCGGCCTCGGAGTAGTCGTCCGCGGCCCCGGCAAGGTCATTGTTCTGCAGCGCGAATTCGGCGGAAATCAGCAGCGCCGACGCCCTGCCCCTTGCGTTTTCAGGCGGCAGGTCGATCCGCGCCAGCGGTTGCGCGGCCACGGCGCTGGCGCCACCGTGCGCCGGCAGTTGGGCGCAGCCGCCGACCGCCAGCGCCGCGCCCGCGAGAGCCAGCACGAACGCGCTAAAATACGCCTTCATCACGTGCGTTCGATTGGATTTGTCGGGTTGGGTTCGCACAAGTCGCGCCGGAGCTCCGGTTCTCGTTCATCCTGTTGTCATGCAACAGCTTAGCCTGTTGCCCAGGGTCTGTTCACGCTCCCCCAGACGGTCGCGCCGTTGGTCCATTGCCCGCAGGGCAAGAAAGAGCGAGGAGAATGTATGCCGATACATGGACGAGCGATGACACAGGCCTGCGAGCAATGGACCACGGCCCTTCGGGTTGCCCCGCTGCGGCCATCATCCAGCGGCGCACGCCTTGGCCATAGAATGACTATGGCACCGCGGCGCGCGCCTTGTCTGACGACCGCAGCGGAAACAACGCCGCTCGTTTGGGGCAGCGTGAATAGACCCTAAGTTCCCATGTCGCTGATCGCGCTCGGCCTCAACCACCTCACCGCTCCGATCGCGCTGCGCGAGCGCGTGGCGATCGATACGGATGCAACGCCACCCGCGCTGGCCGACCTGGCGGCACAGCCCGGCGTGGACGAGGCCATGATCCTGTCGACGTGCAACCGCACCGAGCTGTATTGCAGCGTGCGCGAGGGCGCCGAGGGCACGCCGGAGGCGTGGCTGCACGCCCACAACAGGATGACCCCGGGTCGGCTCGACGAGTTCCTCTACCGGCACACGAACGGCGAAGCGGTGCGGCACGTGTTCCGGGTGGCGACCGGCCTGGAGTCGATGATCCTCGGGGAACCGCAGATCCTGGGCCAGGTGAAGGACGCCTGGCGCGCCGCGCGTTCGGCGCACACCCTGCATGCGCCCATGGACCGGCTGCTGCAGAACGCCTTTGCGGTCGCCAAGCGCGTACGCACCGAAACCCGCATCGGCACGGGCCCGGTATCGGTCGCGTTCACCGCGGTGCGGCTGGTCGAACAGGCGTTCGCCGAGCTTGCCGATTCCTGCGTACTGCTGATCGGCGCCGGCGACACGATCGAGCTTGCCGTGCGCCACCTGATCGAGCGCGGCGTCAAGCGCCTGATCGTCGCCAACCGTACCGTCGAAACCGCGCAGGCGCTGGTGAATCCGGTCGCGGGCTACGCGATCGCGCTGGCGGATCTGCCGAAGCACCTTGCCGAGGCCGACGTCGTGATCTCCGCCACGGCGGGCCGCGCGGCGATCCTGGATGCGCCGATGTTGCGGGCGGCCCTGCACACGCGCCGGCGGCGCCCGATGCTGCTGATCGATTTGGCGGTGCCCCGCGACATCGATCCAGCGGTGGCCGATCTGCCCGACGTGTTCCTGTACACGATCGACGACCTGCAGCAGACGATCGACAAGGGCCGCCGCTCGCGCGCGGCGTCGGTGCGCGAAGCCGAGGCCATCATCGACCTGCAGGTCGAGCGCTATCTCGCCTGGCGGCGCGCCGCGGAATTCGATCAGCCGTTGCGGATTTATCGCGCGCAAGCGGAGGCCCAGCGGGACGAAGTGCTCGCGCGGGCCCGCGAAATGCTCGCGCACGGTCGCAACCCCGAGGAGGCCTTGGGCTACCTGGCGCACACCCTCACCGGCAAGCTCCTGCACACTCCCAGCGTACGCCTGCACGAGGCCGCCGAGCGCGGCGACCAGGCGCTGCTCGATGCCGCCACGCGCCTGTTCGACGCGGACGGGCACGACGCGTGAATCCGCACCTGACGCACCGTCTCGAACAACTGCTGGATCGCCATCGCGAGGTCGGCCTGCTGTTGGCCGAGCCGCATGTCACCACCGACCCGTCGCGGTTCCGCGAACTGTCGCGCGAGTACGCACACGCCGAGGAACTCGCCGAGGCGTTCGCCGCGTCGCAACAGACGGCCCGGGAGCTGGAACACGCGCGGGACATGCTGGGCGATCCGGATCTCGCCGAACTCGCACGCGAGGAAGTCGCGCGGCTGCAAGTGCGCGCCGCCGAACTCGATGCGCGCCTCGAAACCCTGCTGGTCCCGCGCGATCCGCTGGACGACGCCAACCTGTTCCTCGAGGTGCGCGCGGGCACCGGCGGCGACGAGGCCGCGCTGTTCGCGGGCGACCTGCTGCGGATGTACCTGCGTTACGCCGAGCGCCGCGGCTGGCGCAGCGAACTCATGTCCGCCCACGAAGGCGAGCACGGCGGCTACAAGGAAGCCGTCGCGCGCATCGAGGGTGCGGGCGCGTACGCCGCGCTCAAGTTCGAATCGGGCACCCACCGCGTGCAGCGGGTGCCGGTCACCGAAGCCTCCGGGCGCATCCACACTTCCGCGGCGACCGTCGCGATCCTGCCCGAGCAGGAGGCCATCGCGGACGTGGAACTCCGCGATGCCGATCTCCGCATCGACACCTTTCGCGCGTCCGGTGCAGGCGGCCAGCACGTCAACAAGACCGACTCGGCGATCCGCATCACGCACCTGCCGACCGGCATCGTGGTCGAGTGCCAGGACGAGCGCAGCCAGCACAAGAATCGCGCGCGGGCGCTGTCACTACTGAAAGCACGCCTGCTGGATGCCGAGCGCAGCGAACAGGCGGCCGCGCAGGCGGCGACGCGCAAGCTGCAGGTTGGCTCCGGCGATCGCAGCCAGCGCATCCGCACGTACAACTTCCCGCAAGGCCGCGTCACCGACCATCGGATCAACCTGACCCTGTACCGCTTGCCGGAAGTCCTGCAGGGCGATCTCGACGAACTCACCGGAGCGCTCGCGCGCGAGGCCAATGCCGAAGCGCTGGCGGCGTTGGCGGGACAAGCGTGAATACGCCGCCTGACGCGTCCGCGATCGAGGCGATCGTGGAACAGCTCGAGCGCGGCGCCGCCGCCGCCGCCGAAGCGCTGGCCCGCCGCGCTCGCGAGCAGGGCTTCCCCCGAAGTGCCGAGCTCGCGCGTCTGCACGGCGTCGCCCTGCTGATGCTCGGCCGGGCCGCCGAGGCACGCGTGGTGTTGCGCGAAGCGCTCGTGCTTGCGCCGGCCAACGCGGACGTGCAGAGCAATCTTGCCAGCGCCCTGCTGGCCGAAGGCAGCGCCGGCGAAGCCGTCGCGCTGCTGGAGCGCGCGGTCGCCGCACGTCCGGGAGACGCCGCGTTGCACAACAACCTTGCCAACGCGCTGCGCGCGGCGGGCGACGACGCGCGTGCACGCGATGCGTACGTCGCCGCGCTCGCGATCGCCCCGAATCACTTCGGCGCCGCGGTCAATCTCGCCGCGGTCGAACTCGCGCTCGGCCGGACCGCGGACGCCGAGGCGCGCCTGCGTGCGCTGCTGGCACGGCAACTGCATTCGCAGGCGCTGCTGCTGCTTGGCCACGTGCTTGCCCGCGAACGCCGCTACGCCGAGGCCGAGGCCGCGTACACACGCGCGGCGCAGCTCGTGCCCGGGTCGGCCGAGTTTCCGTATCAGGCCGGCTTGATGGCCGACGAGCAGCAGCACTATGCCGAAGCCGCGCGCCTGTATCGCCGCGCGCTGACGCTCGACCCAAGCTTCGAACTTGCCGAGGGCCAGTTGCTGTTCGTGCTGCGCCGCGAGTGCGACTGGGCGGCCGCCGAGCCGTTGTCCCACCGCGTCAAGGCGCGCGCGCTGGATGGCTCGGGCAGCGTCGATCCGTTTGCGTTCCTCGCAGAAGATGCGAGGCCGGCCGAGCAGCTTGCCTGCGCGCGGGCGCGCGCGGCGCACGTGCTGCGCGAAATCAACCCTGTCGCCAAACGCCTGCGCTTCACGCACGCGCCGCCAACCGGCAACGCACCGCTCAAGGCGGGATTCGTGGCGGCGGGCTTCCACGCCCACGCGACGGCCCTGTTGACGGTCGCGATGTTCGAGGCGCTGGGCAAACTCGCTGATGTCGAGGTGCACCTTTTCGCGACCACGCCGGATGACGGCAGCGCGGTCCGCGCGCGCCTGCGCGCCGCCGTCCACGCGTTCCACGAACTGCGGGCGCGACCGCCGACAGCCGTCGCGGAGGAAGTTTTCGACGCCGGCATCGACGTGCTCGTCGACGTCGACGGCTGGTGCGCGGGCGGCGTGCCCGAGGCATTCGCGCTGCGCCCCGCGCCGGTGCAGGCAAGCTGGCTCGCCTACCCCGGCACCACCGGCGCGCCGTTCATCGATTGGTTGATCGCCGACCGCTTCCTGATTCCGGAATCATTCGAACGTTTCTACTCCGAATCCGTCGCGTACCTGCCGCGCTGCTACCAACCGTCCGACACCACGCGGACGGTCGGCGCCGCGCCCCCACGTGCCGCGTTCGGGCTGCCCGACGAAGCCGTGGTGTTCGCGAGTTTCAACAATCCATGGAAACTCAACGCCGCGAGTTTCGCGCGGATGTGCGCGGTGCTGCGCGACGTGCCGGACGGCGTGCTGTGGCTGCTCGACGCGGGCCGCGACGCCGATGGGCGCCTGCGCGAGGCGGCGCGCGCGCACGGCGTCGACCCTCGACGATTGGTGTTCTCGCCGCCGCTGCCGCACCGCGAGCACCTCGCGCGCCATCAACTGGCCGATTTGTTCCTCGATACCAACCCGTACAACGCGCACACCACTGCGTCGGACGCGATCTGGGCCGGCTGCCCGGTGCTGACCCGGCCCGGCGAAACCTTCGCCTCGCGCGTCGCCGGCAGCCTGAACCACCATCTCGGGATG
>JBOHYX010000032.1:0-12980 GCA_050738115.1 Rhodanobacteraceae bacterium | reverse complement strand
GTCGTGTACCAGGCCTGCAGCGATCCCGACGATCCGCACTACGCCGATCTCGCCGCGATGCGCCGGGACATCGAGGCACTGTGCACCACCGCGGGCAAGCCGTATCGGACGTTTCCGCTGCCGTGGGCGCAACCGATCATCGACGAGGGCCGGCGGCTCGCGGCTTCATACGCAAACTATCTCGTCATCAATGGCGCGGCGCTGGTCCCGGCATACGGTGATGCCGTGGATGCGGCGGCAGCCGAAACGATCCGCCTCGCCCACCCTGGGCGCGAAATCGTGCCGATCCCCTGTCGCCCGCTGATCTGGCAAAACGGCAGCCTGCATTGCATGACCATGCAACTGCCGGACGGCGTGCTGGCCTGACGCACCCGGGCAAGTTGCACCGGGTCCGCTATCGGCAGACACTGCGGGCAACAGAGGCCGGCCGGTTGCCGGCGGGAACAGGGCACAACGTGGCTAGCCTGCGCGGATTCTTCGCCCAGCTGAGACGCCGCAACGTGCTGCGCGCGGGTGCGTTGTACATCGCGGGCGTGTGGGCCCTGGGTCAGGGTCTTTCCCAATTCAGTCCCGCGCTGGGGCTACCCGACGCGACAACCCGTTGGTTCCTGATCGCGGCGGCGCTTGCCTTCCCGCTCTGGCTGGCGTCCGCGTGGTTTTACGAATTCACCCCACGGGGCTTCAAGCGCGAATCCGAAGTCGCGTCGGATGCGCCGCTGCACCAGTCGAACGCGCGTCTGCTGGACTTCGCCATCATCGGTGTGCTGGCCTTGGCGGTAGCACTGCTGCTGGCCAACCAACTCGTCTGGCACAAGGGCGCAGGGTTGCAATCTGCCGCGGCCACCGCTGTCCCGGCCAAATCCATCGCGGTGCTGCCGTTCGAGAACCTTTCCAACGACAAGGCCAACGAATACTTCGTGGCCGGCATGCAGGATCTGATCCTGACCAAGCTCGCCGACATCGGCGGTCTGAAGGTCATCTCGCGCACCTCGACCGAACAGTACCAGAGCCATCCGCGGAACCTCAGGACAATCGCCGGACAACTTGGCGTGGCGACGCTGCTGGAAGGCAGCGTGCAGAAGGCGGGCGATCAGGTGCTGATCAACGTGCAGCTGATCGACGCAGCCAACGATCAACACATCTGGGCGCAGAGCTATCAGCGCACCCTGGACAACGTGTTCGGCGTCGAGGGTGACGTGGCCGAGAAAATTGCCGCGGCGCTGAAGACAAAACTTTCGCCCGACGTAAGTCAGCGTCTCGTCACAGCGCTCAGTTCCGATCGAACCGCCAACGATCTGTTCCTGCGCGCCGAGTACTACGCCAACCGTGGCCAGATCAACACCGACACGGCCGCCTGGAAACAGGCAATCCCGCTGTACCGCCAGGCGATTCAACACGCCCCGGATTTCGCGCTCGCGTGTGCGCGGTTGTCCTATGTCGAGAGCAATCTCGCCTGGTTCGGCGGCGGCGGCGAGAACGTCCAACAACTCCGGACCGATGCGCAGACACAAGCCGAGCGCGCGCTCGCACTGCAACCGGATCTGCCCGAAGCGCATCTGGCGATCGGCTTCAGCGACTACTGGGGCCGCAGCGACTACGCCGGCGCTCTCACTGCCTTCGCCGCGGCGCTCAAGGCACGCCCCAACGATGCCGGTGCGCTCGAGGCCCGCGGTTTCGTGCTGCGCCGGCAGGGCAACTTCGATACCGCGATCGAAGCCCTGCAACAGGCGCTTGCACGCGACCCGCGCAATACCGAACTCAGCTTCGAGTTGGGCGTGACGTACATGATGATCAGCCGCTACACCGAAGCCGAGGCCGCGTTGCAACACGCGCTGGCGCTCGACCCTGGCAACATCAACGCGAAGTTCCAATATTCCCAAACCATCCTGTTCGCCAGCGGCGACGTGGCCCGCGCCCTCAGCGCGGCGCAGGGTGACGATCCGCAGTTGCAGCTGCAGCGGGTGAGTTTGCTGGAGTACCAGCGCGAATACCGCGCGGCCGCCACCCTGCTCGCAAGCATCTCCGACACGGCCGACAACTTTTCGTTTCTCAACGGCCCCAAATCGCTCCAGCAGGGTGACCTGCAGCGGCTGCTGGGCGACGCGGCGCGCGCCGGGGCGCTGTACGCCAAGGCGCTGCCACTGGCGCGCGCCCAGCTCGAGGCCCAGGCCGGTCTCGCCATCAACGAAGCCACTGCCTGGAGGTCGGTCGCCGACGCCGAATTGGGGCTGGGCCACGTAGCAGCGGGTCTGGCCGCGATCGCCCGATCGCGGGAGTTCCTGACGCGCTCCGATGATCGCGTGTACGGCTCGGGGCTGATGGAATCCAATGCGGGGCTCTATGCGAGAGCCAACCGCCCCGATCTCGCCGTGCCGCTGCTCGCCCAGGCGCTCGCCACCCCCGGCATCGGCTTCAACTACTCGCCGGTGCTGCTTTGGATCGACCCGGCCTGGGACCCGATTCGCCGCGACCCCGGCTTCCGAGCGTTGCTGAAACAATACGCGAAATACAAGCCCGCCACTGCTGCGGCGAGGGCGCCCGTCGCCCGCGCTTCGGCCGTCGTCAACGGCGATTGACAGCTCCGTTCGGAACGACTGAAGACAAACCGGTCAAGCCGCGGCGGTCGGCGACGAGTCTGGTCATCTCTCGCTAAACTGCAGATTCCATGACCGCCGAACTCGTCAAAGTCGCGCTGCTGCAGGAAACCGACCGCGGCAGCGTCCCTGCCAATCTCGATGCGATCGAGGCGGGTCTGCGCGAAGCCGCAGGCTCCGGCGCGCAATTGGCGTTGCTGCAGGAAATCCACAACGGTCCCTACTTTTGCCAGCACGAATCGGTGGACGAGTTCGAGCGCGCGGAACCGATTCCGGGGCCGTCCACCGAACACCTCGGCAAGCTCGCCGCGGAACTGAGACTGGTCGTGGTTGCCTCGCTTTTCGAGCGGCGCACGGCGGGCCTGTACCACAACACCGCGGTGGTGTTCGACCGCTCCGAAGCCATCGCCGGCAAGTACCGCAAGATGCACATTCCGGACGATCCGGCCTACTACGAGAAGTTCTACTTCACGCCGGGTGATCTGGGTTTCCATCCGATCGCGACTTCGGTCGGCAAGCTCGGGGTGCTGGTGTGCTGGGACCAGTGGTATCCCGAGGCCGCGCGGCTGATGGCGCTCGCGGGCGCGGAACTCTTGCTGTACCCCACCGCGATCGGCTGGGATCCGGCCGACCCGCAGGCCGAGAAGGACCGCCAGCGCGACGCATGGATCACCGTGCAGCGCGGCCACGCCGTCGCCAACGGCCTGCCGCTGCTCGCATGCAACCGGGTCGGCTTCGAGCCCGCGCCCGACGGCGGTCGCGGCGCGCAGTTCTGGGGTTCGAGCTTCGTCGCCGGCCCGCAGGGCGAGATGCTCGCGCTGGCCGGCACCGAAGGGAGCGAACTGCTCGTCGCGGACATCGACCTCGCGCGCAGCGAGGCCGTGCGCCGCATCTGGCCATTCCTGCGCGACCGCCGCATCGACGCGTACGGCGACCTGACCCGACGTTTCCGTGATTAGGGCCTTCGCTTGAACGATCCAGCCACGGCGCCTGTCGAACCCAATTCCACGACCGCCGACGCGCTCGCGAATCAGCCCATCGCGCGCGTCGAACGCGACGGCGTCGAATACGTGCTGCTCGGCACCGCGCACGTGTCGTGGTCGTCGATGGACGCGGTCAACGCGCTGGTGGAACGCGAGGCCTTCGACGCGATCGCGGTCGAACTGTGCGAAAGCCGCGCGCGGGGCATCCGCGATCCGGACGCCTTCGCGAAGATGGACCTGTTCGACGTGATCCGCACCGGCAAGGCCGGGATGGTATTCGCGTCGCTGGCGCTGTCCTCGTTCCAGCAGCGCATCGCCGAACAGTACCGCATCGAGCCCGGTGCCGAGATGAAGGCCGCGATGCACGCCGCGGATGCGCATGGCTGGCCGCTGTGGCTGGTGGACCGCGACATCGGCACCACGCTCAATCACGCCTACCGCGGCGTGCGTTGGCGTGACCGCATCGGCATCATCGGCGGCCTCGTCGCCAGCGTGTTCTCCAGCGAATCCATCGACGAAGCCGAGATCGAGAAGCTGAAGCAGGGCGACATCCTGGAGGGCGCGTTCGGCGAATTCGCGCGCAAGTCGAAGGCGCTGTACGCAGCGCTGATCGGTGAACGCGACCGCTTCATGGCTGCGCGCCTGCGCGAGGATGCGTCGCTGAACCCGGCCGTCCGGCGCGTGCTGGTCGTCATCGGCGCGGGGCACCTCGCCGGCGTGCAGCGCGAGCTGACTGCGCAGCAGGAACCGCCGCGCGCAATCATCGAGCCGCTGAACGCGAAACTGCCATCGCCGCGCTGGCCGAAATATTTCGCGATCGCAGTGATGCTCGCCATCTTCGCGGTGGTCGGCTACCTCTTCTACCACAACGCCGCGATGGGCTGGCACGCGCTGCGCGACTGGGTGATCTACACCGCGGTGTTGAGTGGCGTCGGCGCGGCGGTCGCCGGCGGGCACCCGCTGTCAGTCCTCACCGCGGCGGTGATGGGACCCTTGAAGCCGCTGCGCCCGCCTGGACTTTCATCCGGCGTGTTCTCCGGCATGGTCGAAGCCTGGCTGCGCAAGCCGCGCGTCGCCGACTTCCAGTCGCTGCGTCGCGACCTGCTGCACATCTCGGGCTGGTGGCGCAACCGGGTCGCGCGCACGCTGCTGGTATTTCTGCTGACCAACCTCGGCACCATCGCCGGCGAATACCTCGCCGGAATCCGCATCTTCAGCCGGCTGGTCTGACGCGACCGATCCGACAGGTTCGATCTGGTCAGACGCCAGCGGTCGATCCAGGCCAATAGGCGCTGTCGGGTACCTTGCGCGCACCGAAAATCGCCTGCCCCACGCGCACGATGGTCGCGCCTTCCTCGATCGCAAGCTCGAAGTCGCCGGACATGCCCATCGACAGTTCGTCCATCGTGATGCCATCCGGAGCGGACTGGCGCAGGCGCTCGCGCAACGTGCGCAGGCGCACGAAGCACGGCCGCACTCGTTGCGTATCCGCGGAAAAGAGTGCCAGCGTCATCAGGCCGCGAACCCGCAGCGACGAGAACGCGGGGAGTTGCTTCACGAACGCTTCCACGCCATCCGGCGGCAAGCCGAACTTGCTCGCCTCGTCCGACGTGTTGACCTGCACCAGCACGTCCAGCGCATGGCCGGCAGCCTGCAGGCGCCTGTCGAGCGCCGCGGCCACGCGCAGGCTGTCCAGCGCCTGGAACTCCGAGGCAAATTCGGCCACCAGTTTAGTCTTGTTGGTCTGCAGGTGGCCGATGATCGCCCATTTGAGATCCGGCAGGTCGGCCATCGCCTGCCATTTCCGGTGCGCTTCCTGCACCTTGTTTTCGCCGAGAGTCCGGCAGCCCGCGGCGCAGGCATTGCGGATGCGCGCCTCGGGAACGGTCTTGCTGACCGGCAGCAGCCGCACCGAAGCCGGATTCCGCCCGGCGCGCGCGCACGCCGCGCCGATGCGGAGCTGCACGTCAGCGAGGTGCTGGCGAAATTCCTCGACTGTGTTCGCGGTGGTGTACGTGGCCATCGCGCCAGTATAGACACCGCGGCCAAGTGCTTTCCGCGCAGCGCGTATGCTGATTGCATGGGCGCGCATTCGACATCGGCACATGACGCATGGCCCGAAACACTCTGGACCATCGGCCATTCGACCCGCAGCCTCGATGAATTCGTCGCGCTGCTGAAGCAGAACGCGATCGAAACGCTGGCCGACGTGCGCCATTTTCCAGGCTCGCGCAAGTACCCGCACTTCAACGTGGAGCCGTTGCGGAAAGCTTTGCACGACGCCGGCATCGACTACGAGCCGTTCACCGAACTGGGTGGGCGGCGCAAGGTCGATCCGCATTCACCCCATACCGCGTGGCAGCATCCGGCGTTTCGCGGCTATGCCGACTACATGCAGACCGACTCGTTCCGCCAAGGCCTCGAACGGCTGAAGGCGGTCGCGACCGCAAAGCGCACCGCGATCATGTGCGCGGAAGCCGTCTGGTGGCGCTGCCACCGCGGGCTGATCTCGGACATGTTCAAGCTCAATGGCACCCGCGTCCTGCACATCATGGGTGCGGGCGAACCGCGGGAGCATCCCTGGACCTCGGCGGCGCGGATCATCGACGGTCGCCTCGATTATTCCGGCGACCAGCAGGAACTGCCGATCAGGCCGTAGCCCGGATGGCGTCGCGAGACGTCCCGGATTGCGCTTCGCTGCATCCGGGCTACGTCGCTACGGCGCCGGCGGGGGCTCCGCCGCGGGCGGCGCTGGCGGCGAGCCATCGGTCGGCGCGCCCCGCATCCTGCCGAGCAGCGGCTCCAGCAGGTCCAGCGGCAGCGGGAACGGGATGATGGTCGTCTTGTCGCCTGAGATCTCCACCAGCGTCTGCAGGTAGCGCAACTGGATCGACTGCGGCTGCTCCATCAGTTTCACCGCGGCCTGCATCAGTTTTTCCGATGCCTGCAGCTCGCCCTCGGCGTTGATGATCTTGGCGCGCCGCTGGCGTTCGGCCTCGGCCTGGCGCGCGATCGCGCGCACCATGCTGTCGTCGAGGTCGACCTGCTTGATCTCGACATTGGACACCTTGATGCCCCACGCGTCGGTGTGCTGATCCAAAATCACCTGGATGTCGTGGTTGAGCTTGTCGCGCTCGCTCAGCATCTCGTCGAGTTCGTGCTGACCGAGCACCGAGCGCAGCGTCGTCTGCGCGAGCTGGCTGGTCGCCTCGCGTGCGTCCTGTACCTGAATCACGGCCTTCTCGGGGTCGATCACGCGGAACAGGATCATCGCATCGACCTTGACCGGCACGTTGTCGCGCGAAATCACGTCCTGCGGCGGCACCGGCATCACCACGGTGCGCAGGTCGATGCGGACGATCTGCTGCATGATGGGGATCAGGACGATGATGCCCGGACCCTTCACCGCCTGGAAATGGCCGAACAGGAAGATCACGCCGCGCTCGTATTCGCGCAGGATTTTCAGCGATGACATCAGGATGATCAGGACGATGATCACGATCACCACGATGGCGATGTAGCCCGAGTTCATTGCGGTTTCTCCTTCGATTGCAGTGCCGGTTTCACATCCAGGATCAGCCCGCGCATCGCCGTGACGGCGACGTGCTGGCCACGTTTCAAGGGAATGTCGGATTGTGCCTGCCAACGTTCGCCGTGCACATGTACCAGGCCGCGACCCTCGAAATCGGCGACGACTTCGGCAACGGCACCGACCATTTCCTCGCGACCACTCACCACCCGCTGCCGGTGCGAGCGGATCGCCATGTACACGATGCCGACCAGGATCCCTGCGGCGGCGATCGCGACACCGACGACGATCGGCACCGCGATCCCGAATCCCGGCACGCCAGTGTGCATCAGGATCACCGAACCGATCACGAAGGAGATCACCCCACCGGTGCCCAGCACCCCGTACGCGGGCACGAAGGCTTCCGAGATGATCAGGATCACGCCGAGCAGGATAAGCCCCAGGCCCGCGAAGTTCACGGGCAGCAACTGGAAGGCGTACAATGCCAGCAGCAGGCAGATCGCGCCGACCACGCCCGGTAACACGCCACCGGGATGCATGCCTTCGATCACCAGGCCGCCGATGCCGATCAACAGCAGTATGTAGGCGACGGACGGATTGGCAATCACGCCGAGGAACTGGCTGCGGATGCCCGGCGCGATCGTTTCGATCTCGGCGTCGCGCGTATGCAGGACGCGCGTGCCTTCCGGCGTCTGCACGCTGCGGCCGTCCACATCCGCCAGGAGGGCCTCGAGGTTCGGCGCGATCAGATCGATCACGTGCAGTTTCAGCGCGTCGGCATCGGACACGCTGACCGCTTCACGCACGGCCTGTTCCGCCCATTTGGCGTTGCGACCACGCCGCTCGGCGAGCGCCGTGATGTACGCGACGGCATCGTTGGTGACCTTGCGCATCTCCGTACTTTCGGCGGGCGCGGAAGAAGCCTTGCCGCTGCTGGACGCCGGTGGCGGCGTGACGCCGCCACCCGTCAGCGACACCGGGCTGGCCGCGCCGATGTTGGTCGCGGGCGCCATCGCGGCGATGTTGCACGCGTACATGATGTAGGTGCCCGCGCTGGCGGCGCGCGCGCCTGAAGGCGCGACGTAGCCGATCACCGGAACGGACGAGGCAAGGATCGCCTTGATGATGTCGCGCATGGAACTGGACAGCCCGCCGGGCGTGTCCAGTTCGAGCACGATCGCCGCGGCGTGGCGCGTTTTGGCTTCGCCGATGCCATGCACAACATAGGCGGCGCTGGCAGGGCTGATCGCGCCGTCGACCCGCAGCACCACGACCAGCGGGCGCGTTGCGGATGACTGCGGCGCAGCCGCGAACGCCACCGCCGTCCCCAGCATCGCGATGCATCCCCACAGCATGGCGCGCCATGTCCTCACGCCGCCATCACACCATCACGCGGTCCTCTTGGCAATCCGGAGCGTGCGCCCGGACCCGGTCGCGTACGCTGACCCGCATCAGCGCGCGCGGTGGCGACAAGAGTACAGTTGAGGTTTGAAACACCTTGTCATCGAAGGAGACCACCATGGACCATCCGATGTATCCCGAACCCAGCGTCGACATTTCGCACAAGCGCAAGGAACTCGCGCCCGCGCCGCTGGAAGCTTTCCAGAACTTCAGCCGTGCGGTGTTTGCCGACGGTGCGCTGCCCGCCGTCACCAAGCAATTGATCGCCGTTGCCGTGGCGCACACCACGCAGTGCCCCTACTGCATCAAGGGCCATACCAAGGGTGCGCTGAAGGCCGGCGCGACCGAGCAGCAGATCATGGAGGCGATCTGGGTCGCAGCCGAGATGCGCGCCGGCGGCGCCTACGCACACTCGGCGCTCGCGATCGACGTGATGCAGCAGGCACACGCGACATTGCACACGGCGTGAGTGCGCTTGCTTGCCAGCCACGGCGCATCACAAGCTATACTTCCCGGGCGCTACCGCGGCAGGGGCCGCTCGCTGGGAACCCAAGGCAAATGATCCGATCGATGTTGACCGTCGCCCTGGTGGCGGGATCCGTGTGCTTCGCGACCACCGCGCTTGCCAAGGGCGATCCTGCCCAGGGACGGCTCGACGTGTACAGCTGCCACGGCTGCCACGGCATCACCGGCTACGAGTCCGTGTACCCCGAATACCACGTGCCGCGCATCGCCGGCCAGAACGAGCAATACATCATCGACGCCTTGAACGAATACAAGAGCGGCGCGCGCAAGTACCCGACCATGAATGCGCAGGCCAGCAGCCTGACCGAGCAGCAGATCGAGGACATCGCCGCCTACCTGTCCAGCCTCGCGCCCAGGCAACTGCACAAGAATTGATTGAGGGGAACCAAACATGCAGCAACGCATCATCCTCGTTCCCCTGCTCGCCGCCGCGCTGGCGCTTGCCTGCGGCACGGCATTCGCGGGCGGCGACGCGGCGGCCGGCGCCAAGAAAGCGGTGGCGTGCGAGGCGTGCCACGGCAAGGATGGCAACGGCATCGCGCCGAACTACCCGGCACTCGCCGGGCAGTACCAGGATTACCTCGTGCAAGTGCTGCACGAGTACAAGGACGGCCAGCGCACCAACGCCATCATGAACGGGATGGCCGCGCCACTGACGGACCAGGACATCGACGACCTCGCCGCGTTCTTCTCGAGCCTGCCGAGCAAGCTTTCGGATCTGCACGGCAAGATCCAGGGCGGCAACTGACGGGAGCGAACTGATATGGACATCACCGAACTTGCAGCGCAGCGGTGCAAGCCCCGCAAGGGCGACCAGCCGCTGGACACCGAGCGCACCCATGAACTGCTGTCGCTGCTGCCTGGCTGGCAAGCCGCGGCGGACGGCACGTCGATCGCGAAGACTTTCCGCTTCAAGAACTTCTACGAGACGCTGGGCTTCGTCAACGCGGTCGGCTGGATGGCGAATCGGCAGGACCACCATCCTGACCTCGATGTCGGCTACAACCGCTGCGTGGTGCACTGGTCCACGCACGACGTCGGCGGCCTGTCGATGAACGACTTCAGTTGCGCGGCGCGCGTCGAGCAGATCGCGAAGGCGTAGCGCGCAACCGAAGTTCGCTCCCGAGGAACCTGCGTGCAGGGCGAGTGGCAGCGCAGGAACGCGCGGGCTGGCACCCGACGCCATAAACGGGCTTGCAAGCAGACGCCGTCAAGCCATCCTGATCGCGAGCACGCTCACTCCTACACCGCACGCCGAAGCCCGTCGCCTGCCCGCGGCCACATTCGCGTGCAACGCGGACTCAACACCCATGGCTGCATCAAAGCACCATAAAAAAGCGCGACCGCGAGGTCGCGCTTTTTCATTCGATCGGGACCGGGTTTCGAATCCCGGGTCCCGAGTCCCGAGTCCCGAGTCCCGGCTTTTGTCACTGCGCGCCGATCTTCACCAGCGTGACGTCGAAGACCAGTGTTTCGTTCGGCGGGAAGCCGTTCTGCGGCTGCGCGCCGTAGGCGAGATCCGACGGAATCACGAACTTGTAGTGGCTGCCCACCGGCATCATCAGCAACGCTTCCTTGAAACCCGGGAACACGTTGGCAAGATCGAGCTTGGCCGGGCCGCTGCCGTGCTTCGCGGACGAGTCAAACTCCTCCCCGTTCACGAACGAACCGGTGTAGTTGATCTGTACCGTGTCCGTCGCTGTCGGCTTCGGGCCGGTGCCCTGCCTGATCACCTGATACTGCAGGCCATCGCTCGTCACCCGCACGCCCGGCTGGGTCTTGTTCTTGGCAAGGAACGCAGCGCCGGCCGACTGGTTCTGCGCCGCCACCTCGTCGTAGTGCTGCTTGGCGAGGGTCTGGAACTCCGTGCCGAATGCCTTGGCCGTGGTCTCGAGGTCGGCCTGGCTCATGGTCGGCTTCTGGCCCTGCAATGCACGCGTCACGGCGGCACCCACCTGCTGCGGATTGATGAGCCCGCGCGCCCAGTCGGGATACCGGCCCGCCAATTCGTAACCGACGATTTCGCTGGCCTTGGCCTTGTCGACTGACGTGGCCGCCTTGCTCGTCTGCGCCTGCGAAACGCCCGTGACGGCCAGTGCTGCGATCACGGCAACGGCGGCCAAGCTGGGCCGCAAGATCTGCTTCATCGGTGTCTTCCTCTGCTGATGGTGGCTTGCGCGCTGTCGCGCGGTGATGCGTGGGGCACGAAGCCGCGCATTGTGCTTCGTTTCGCGCGAATTCGCAACGCAAGGCGTTGGGACAACACCGCGGCGACGGGGTTCACTCGGCCGCGACCGGGGAACGGCCCTCTGCCCCACGCCGGCCGCACCGCTCGGCTGGCCCCGCTGCACCGCCCTCAGTCAGCCAGTCGGCGTCATCACCCATGACTGATGGCAGGGGTTGTTGACACGTCAAAATATTGTGTTATAGTTCACTACAACACTGGTTAACGAGGTCACTAAGGAAACCCGCCATGAACGTCCAGAAGTCCATCGCCATCGTCGCCGCCCTGCTCATCACCGCCACCGGCATGGCCGGCATCGCCCACTACGGCAACGCCGCGGCCGCCGCAACCGGGGACGGCGTCGGCGCCGAGGTCAGCCCCATCCAGACGCTACCGGCCATCACCGTCAGCCCCACCCGCGAACAGCTTCTCGAGCTGCGCGGCCAGTAACCCGCCACCGGTCAACCCAGGTTCCAGAGGAAACCCGCCATGAACGCCATCAAGCCGATCGCCATCGTCGCCGCCATGCTGATCACCGCCGCAGGCATGGCCGGCATCGTCAGCTACAGCAACGTCGCTGCCCACTCCTCGCGCGCCGCCATCGAGTCCTCGGCTCCCGCGTCCATCACGACGCTGCCGGCCATCGAGGTGCGGCCCACCCGTGAACAGCTTCGTGAACTGCGGGACGGTACCGGCGCGACAAGCAGCTCGCGCTCGCGCGCCCAACTGGAGGTGACCATGCCGTTCTATTCGTACGCGTCGGACGCCGCCGGCGCCTGACGTGGTCCCGGCTACGTCCCGCACGTTCCGTGCGAGGATAGAACCATCACCCGCAAGGTTCGAACCATGAGCGTGACCTGGAATGACAACGTCCCGATCTATCGCCAACTGCGCGAACGCGTGGTGGCGATGATCCTGGACGGTGCACTGAACGAGGGCGACGCGCTGCCCTCGGTGCGTCAGGTCGCCTCGGACTACCAGATCAACCCGCTCACCGTTTCCAAGGCCTATCAGGAACTGGTGGACGAACAACTGGTGGAAAAACGCCGCGGTCTTGGCATGTTCGTGACCGACGGCGCCCGCCAGGCGCTGCTCAAGAGCGAGCGCGAGCACTTCCTGCGAGAGGAATGGCCGCGCATCCGGGCGCGCATCGAGCGCATGGATCTCGACCTGCAAAAGCTTCTGGCGACCCCGCCCCAAGCATCCGACAAGAGGAATCCCTGATGAACGCCGCCACCCAAGCGTTCGCCGAACGGCCCGCCACGCCACCCGCGGGCGCACCCGACACCGTCGTGCACGCACACGCGCTCACCAAGCGCTACAAGAACGCGGTCGCGCTGGATGGTGCCAACTTCGAGATCGGTCCCGGCCGCATCGTCGGCCTGATCGGCCCCAACGGCGCCGGCAAGACCACCGCGCTCAAGGCGATCCTGGGCCTGACCGACTTCGAGGGCGAGCTCTCGGTGCTCGGGATGGACCCGCGCCGCGAACGGCCCGTGCTGATGCGCGACGTGTGCTTCATCGCCGATGTCGCCACCCTGCCGCGCTGGATCCGCGTGAGCGAGGCGATCGATTTCGTCGCCGGCGTGCACCCGCGCTTCGATCGCGCCAAGTGCGAGCGCTTCCTCGCGCGCACCAAGCTCACCGCCAGCCAGCGCGTGCGCGAAATGTCCAAGGGCATGATCGTGCAACTGCACCTCGCGATCGTGATGGCGATCGATGCG
>JBOHYX010000031.1:0-13314 GCA_050738115.1 Rhodanobacteraceae bacterium | reverse complement strand
TGCGGTGCCAGCCTCGATTTGATGTACTCGTGCAGTTCGCGTTCCAGATCGCGGGACCCGGTGACGGCCGGTTTCAGGACCACGAACGCCTTGGTCTTCATCAGGCCTTCGCTGTTGGCCACGCCGATCACCGCCGCTTCCAGGACCGTGTCGTGCGAGATGAGCGTGGATTCCACCTCGGCCGGCGATACGTACTGGCCGCTGACTTTCAACATGTCGTCGCTGCGGCCGCAATAGTGGTAATAGCCTTGCTGGTCGCGGATGTACTTGTCGCCCGCCTTCGTCCACACCCCCTGGAAGGTCGCGCGCGATCTTTCGCGATCGGTCCAGTACATCAGTGCGGCACTCGGGCCGTTGATGTAGAGGTCGCCGATTTCGCCGTCCGCGACCGCTGAGCCGTCCTCGTTGCGCAGCGAGATTTCATAACCGGGCACCGGGGTGCCGGTGGTGCCGTAGCGCACGTCCTCGGCGCGATTGCAGATGAAGATGTGCAGCATTTCGGTCGACCCGATGCCGTCGAGGATGTCGCACCCGAACTGCGCCCTGAACCGCTTGCCGATCTCCTCAGGCAGCGGTTCGCCGGCCGAGGTGCACAGCCGCATCGACACGGCATCGCGCGACGGCCGGTTGGGGTCCGCGAGCATGCTGGAGAACAGGGTCGGCACGCCGTAGAACACGGTCACCTTGTGCTCGACCAGGTGCGCGAACACCGCTGCCGGCGTCGGGCGCCCGGACATCAGGACCACGGTGGCGCCCACGGCCAGCGGAAAGCTCAGTCCGTTGCCGAGGCCGTAGGCAAAAAACAGCTTCGCGGCCGAGAACACGACGTCTTCCTTCCTGAGCTTCAACACGTTCCGGCCGTAGGTTTCGATGGTCCAGTAGGCATTGGCGTGGGAATGCACCGCGGCCTTGGGGCGTCCGGTGGAGCCGGACGAATACAGCCAGAAGGCGATGTCGTCGGCCGCCGTGTCGGTGGGCGCGGGCAGTGGATCGACGGCGACGAACCGTTCGAAAGCCGTGGCGCCTTCGGGTGCAGCACCGGCCACGACGACCGGCAGGGATTCTGCCGCGGCGTGCGCCAGCGCGGTCCGGAAGTTGTCGTACAATTCGGCCGACGTGAACACGGCCTGCGCGTGACAGTGCTCGAGCATGTACGCGTGTTCATCCGGGGGCAGCAGCGTGTTGACGCAGACGGGTACCACGCCCGCGTACAGGCTGCCCAGGAACGCGACCGCCCACTCCCGGCAATCGAGCATCGCCAGCAGGATCCGTTCCTCGCGACGGACGCCCTGCCTCAGCAGCGCGGCCGCAAATCGGCGGCTTTGGGTGGCGAGCTGGTCGTAGGTGAGGGTGCCGCGATCGTCGATGTAGGCGACCTTTTCCGCGCGCCCGGCGTTCAGGGTGAACAGATACTGTGCGAAGTTGAAGCGTTCCGGTGGTGCGGTCAGCGTTGCCATCACGGTACCCCTCTTGTCGATACGGGAATGGACTTGGGTCTCGCGCAGTCTTGCGTGCTGGCTCCCGTGGTTCACGAAGGCCTCGCAGCGCGGCGGCGTGGGCGTCGGGCGCCGATGCTCCGGCAACCGGATTGGATGCGCGCGTTCCGCGTTGCAGACTAGATCGCGCAATTGATCCATGTCAAGCACTATAATGCATGCTGGAACACGAAAAGGATGGCGGACGACATGTGGAAGGGAGCAACCGAAACGGCGCCGGGGGCCGACAAGAGCGCCGCGCAGGATCGGTTTCTGGAGTCGCTGGGCGAGCACGTCCGCATGCTGCGGGCCCGGCGCGGGATGACGCGCAAGGACCTTTCCAGGGCTGCGGGCGTGTCGGAGCGGCACCTCGCCAATCTCGAACGGGGCGTCGGCAACGTGTCGGTCCTGGTGCTGCGTGAAGTGGCATTGGCGTTGAGCTGCCCGATTGCCGAGCTGCTCGGCGACGAGACGGCGTCGTCGCCGGAGTGGCTGTTGCTGCGCGACCTTTTGGGCAAGCGCAGCGAAGCCGAGCTGGAACGCGCCCGGCTGGTGCTGGCGCCCCTGTTCGGCGCCGCACCCGCGGCCGCATCCGAGCGGCTGGGGCGGATCGCGCTGATCGGGATGCGCGGCGCCGGCAAGTCCACCTTGGGCAGGATGCTCGCGGAACAGACCGACACAAGCTTCGTGGAACTCGATCGGGAAATCGAGCGCCTCGCCGGCGCGTCAATATCCGAGGTCCACAATCTCTACGGAGCCAACGCGTACCATCGCTACGAGCGCAGGGCGCTGGAGGAGATCCTTGCCGGGTATCGTGACGTGGTCGTGGCGACCCCGGGAAGCATCGTTTCCGAACCGTCGACGTTCGGGATGCTGCTTTCGCACTGCTATACGGTGTGGGTCCAGGCGTCCCCGGAGGAGCACATGCAGCGCGTGATCGAACAAGGCGACATGCGCCCGATGAGCGGCAATCTCGACAACGCCGAAGCCATGGGCGACCTCAAGCGCATCCTGGCCGGTCGGTCGGCCTTCTATGGCAAGGCTGACCTGCGCGTCGACACCACCGGGCTCAGCGTGGCGGACGCGTTTGCGGTGCTCCTGACCGGGGTGAAGGCCGCGCGGTCGGGTTCTGCTACCTGATCCGCTCGCCTGGCCAGGCCTTGACGCGGGTTACGACATGCAATATGGTGCATGCGTACAACACGCGATGCACGATGATGCATCGCAGCATTCCGTAGAGGACGTTCAAGATGCCCAGCGCTGCCGCCCCCCTTGCCGATGTCTCCGCGAACGCGCCGCCGATCGTCGACTACCGGACTGATCCCTCCCGCTATCGCCATTGGACATTCACGATCGATGGCGCCATTGCGACGCTCGACATGACGGTGGCCGAAGATGGCGGCATCCGGCCGGGCTACGCGCTGAAACTCAACAGCTACGATCTCGGCGTCGACGTCGAACTGAACGATGCGCTCAACCGGTTGCGCTTCGAGCATCCAGAAGTGCAGGCGGTGGTCGTGACCGGCGGCCGTGAGCGCGTGTTCTGCTCGGGCGCCAACATTTTCATGCTGGGCTTGTCGAGCCACGCGTGGAAGGTGAACTTCTGCAAGTTCACGAACGAAACGCGCAATGGGCTGGAAGATTCCAGCCGCAACGGCAGCCTGAAGTTCCTGGCCGCGGTCAACGGTGCCTGCGCGGGCGGCGGTTACGAGATGGCACTGGCCTGCGACCGGATCCTGCTGGTCGACGATCGCTCTTCCGCGGTGTCGTTGCCCGAAGTCGCGTTGCTGGGCGTAATGCCCGGCACCGGCGGACTTACCCGGGTCACCGACAAGCGCCACGTCCGTCCCGATCTTGCCGACGTGTTTTGTACCAACGTGGAAGGCGTGCGCGGACAGCGCGCGCTGGACTGGGGACTGGTCGACGCGATCGCCAAGCCCGCGCAGTTTGCCGACAAGACGCGCGAGATGGCTTTGGCGCTGGCGGCACAGACCAAACGCCCGGGCCCCGGCAACGCCAAGGGCGTGGCGCTGGTGCCGATCGAGCGCACACTGAATGCGGACGGCGTGCATTACGCGACGGTGGACGTGACGATCGACCGTGCCGGCCGCGTCGCGACGATCGTGGCACGGGCGCCGGACGCGCCGCTCCCGAACGACGTTCAAGGGATTGAAGCGGCGGGCGCCGGATGGTGGCCGCTGCGTTTCGCGCGCGAGATCGACGACGCGATCCTGCATCTACGCACCAACGAACCCGACATCGGCACCTGGGTGCTGAAAACCCGCGGCGACGCCGGCGCGGTGCTTGCGGCGGACGCCAGCCTCATTGCGCACCGCGAGCACTGGTTCGTGCGCGAGACGATCGGCATGCTGCGGCGCGCCTTCGCGCGGCTGGAAGTTTCATCGCGCAGCCTGTTTGCACTCATCGATCGCGATTCGTGTTTTGCCGGCACCTTCGCCGAGTTCGCGTTCGCCGCCGACCGGGCTTACATGCTGGCGCTGCCCGACGCCGAGGCGGGCGCGCCGATGTTGACGCTGGACGAAGCCAACTTCGGACTGCTGCCGATGATCACCGGACAGAGCCGGCTCGCGCGCCGGTTCTACGATGATGCCGATCGGATCGGTGCCGCGCGCAAGGTCATTGGCCAGCCGTTGGCGGTGGCGCGCGCGCTGCGGCTCGGCCTCGTCACCGTCACCCCGGACGACATCGATTGGGACGACGAAATCCGCATCGCGCTGGAAGAGCGCGCCGCGCTGTCGCCCGACGCGTTGACCGGCATGGAAGCGAACCTGCGCTTCAACGGCGTCGAGACGGTGTGGACCCGCGTGTTCGGGCGCCTGTCCGCGTGGCAGAACTGGATTTTCAACCGCCCCAATGCGATTGGCGAAAAAGGCGCGCTGAAGACCTACGGCAAGGGCGTCAAGGCCGAATTCGATTTCAAGCGCGTCTGAATCGCCTGACCGGCATTTTTCGGCGGAGCCTGTGTCCGGGCTTCGTCCCCATGGAGACTCGTGTATGCCCAGCGTCAATTACAGCGACAGGATTCCCAACAACGTCGACCTCAACGGCGATCGCGGGCTGCAACGCGCACTCGAGCAATGGCAGCCCAATTTCCTCCGCTGGTGGGGCGACATGGGACCCGAGGGTTCCGCCAGCCACGACATCTACCTGCGCACCGCGATCAGCGTCGATCCGAAAGGCTGGGCGAACTTCGACTACGTGAAGATGCCCGATTACCGCTGGGGTATTTTCCTCGAACCGGCGGTGCCGGACCGCAGCATCCTGTTCGGCGACCACAAGGGCCAGCCGGTGTGGCAGGACGTGCCGGGCGAGCACCGGGCCAACCTCCGGCGCATCATCGTGACCCAGGGCGACACCGAACCGGCGTCGGTCGAGCAGCAGCGGCACCTTGGCCTCACGGCGCCCTCGCTGTACGACCTGCGGAACCTCTTCCAGGTCAACGTGGAGGAAGGCCGGCACCTGTGGGCCATGGCCTATCTGCTGCACAAGTACTTCGGTCGCGACGGTCGCGAGGAAGCGGAAGTGCTGTTGCAGCGTCATTCCGGCGACGCCGACAACCCGCGGATCCTCGGCGCGTTCAACGAGAAGACGCCTGACTGGCTCGCGTTCTTCATGTTCACGTACTTCACCGACCGCGACGGCAAGTTCCAGCTCGCCGCGCTGGCCGAGAGCGCGTTCGACCCGCTGTCGCGCACCACCCGGTTCATGATCACCGAGGAAGCGCACCACATGTTCGTCGGCGAGAACGGCGTGTCGCGCATCGTGCAGCGCACCTGCGAAGTGATGAACGAGCTAGGGACCAACGACCCTGCCAAGGTACGCGCGGCGGGCGCGATCGACTTCGGCACGCTGCAGCGCTACCTCAACTTCCACTACAGCGTTACGATCGACCTGTTCGGCGCGGACCAGTCGAGCAACGCCGCGACGTTCTTCGGCTCGGGCCTCAAGGGGCGCTATGAGGAAGGCAGACGCAGCGACGACCATCGACTGGTGGACCAAAGCTACAAAGTGCTGGAAGTGGTCGACGGCCGCCTGGCCGAGAAGGAGGTGCCGATGGTGAACGCGCTAAACGAAGTGCTGCGCGACGATTTCATCCGCGACAGCGAGGGCGGCGTCGGGCGCTGGAACAAGGTCATCGAGAAGGCCGGCATCCCGTTCCGGCTGAAGGTGCCGCACAAGGCGTTCCACCGCCAGATCGGTGCGCTCGCCGGGGTCAAGGTGTCGCCCGATGGGCGCCCGGTGAACGATGCCGAGTGGGCGGCCGGCGAGTCGCAGTGGTTGCCGACCACCGACGATCGCGCGTTCGTGGCTTCGCTGATGGGGCGGGTCGTCGAACCGGGCAAGTTCGCGGGCTGGATCGCGCCGCCACGCGTCGGCGTCGACCGCAAGCCGCTCGATTTCGAATACGTCCGTTTCAACTGATCGGCGCCGCGCCGGGCCGCGCGCTGGCCGCGCCAGTGCCACACGATCGAGGAGTCCATGTCGACCACCCTTTCACCATTGCACGACGCGCCGCCCGGCGCCATCCGGCAACACCTGATCGATCCGGAGATCTGCATCCGCTGCGGCGCGTGCGAGGCGGCGTGTCCGATCGACGCGATCACGCACGATGACAAGAACTATGTGGTGCGTCCGGATGTGTGCGAAGGCTGCATGGCCTGCATTCCGGGTTGCCCGACCGGCGCGATCGAAAACTGGGTGCTGACGCTGGCGTCGCGCGCGCATTCGATCGAGGACCAGCTTACGTGGGAGGAATTGCCGAAGGCGTGGACGGTCGACCAACTCGAAAGTGAGGGCGTGGTCGCGGATGCCGTCGAGACGCCTTCGCCTGCCGGCCCGCAGAAGGCTGCCGACCTCGCGCAGCCGCAGGTTGCCCCCGATGCGAAGCCGTTCAATTCGACGACCTACAACGCGACGTTGCCGCCGTGGTCGGCCGCGCATGCGTACACCAATCTCTATTCGCTCGCGAAGCCGACGACCGCCACGGTCGTCGGCAACTACAACTGCACCAAGGAAGGCTTCGCCAGCGAGACGCACCACGTCATGCTCGACTTCGGCGCGATGCCGTTCCCGATCCTGGAAGGCCAGTCGATCGGCATCATCCCACCCGGCGCGGACGCCGACGGCCGCGCATACGTCGCGCGCCAGTACTCGGTCGCGAGCCCTCGCAATGGCGAGCGGCCCGGCTACAACAACGTGTCGCTGACGGTCAAGCGCGTGACCGAGGATCACCAGGGCAAGTCGGTGCACGGCGTCGCGTCCAACTATCTTTGCGATCTGAAGGTCGGCGACACCGTGCAGGTGATCGGTCCGTTCGGCAACAGTTTCCTGATGCCGAACCACCCCAAGTCCAACATCGTAATGATCTGCACCGGTGCCGGCAGCGCGCCCATGCGCGCGATGACCGAGTGGCGGCGTCGCCTGCGCAAGAGCGGCAAGTTCGAAGGCGGCAAACTGATGCTGTTCTTCGGTGCGCGCACCCAGCAGGAGCTGCCCTACTTCGGTCCGTTGCAAAGCCTGCCGAAGGACTTCATCGACATCAACCTCGCGTTTTCGCGCACGCCCGGCGAGCCCAAGTGCTACGTGCAGGACCTGATGCGCAAGCGCGGCAAGGAGCTCGCGGCGCTGGTCAAGGATCCCGCCACGTACATCTACGTCAGTGGCCTGCGCGCGATGGAGGAAGGCGTGCTGCACGCGCTTGCCGACGTCGTCACCGATGCCGGACTGCAGTGGGACGCCATCGCCGATGCATTGAAGCGCGACGGGCGGTTGCACCTTGAAACCTACTGATTCGTGAGTTGCAGAATCATCGTCATTCCGGGGCCATCGCCGGCTTCATCGGCGATGGAACCCGACTGCGCAGGCAGGGATGCCGGAGCGAACATCGGCGTAGCCGATGGCCCAGAGGGCGAGCCGCAGGACGCGGCGAGTTTATCCAGCTTCTCCGCGTATCGAGGCTGGAGAGCTGGATTCCGGGTTCTGCCCGCGGCGGAGCTGCGGGCAGCCCCGGAATGACGACCATTTGTGGGTAAATGGCCGACCATCGAACTGGAAATGAAATGGGGACAAGACCCGCGCATGAAATTCCGTCAGTTCCACGTTGGGCAGGTCATCGAGGCCGGTCCGTATGAAGTGACCGAAGACGCGATCATCGAGTTCGCGCGCCGCTGGGATCCGCAGTGGTTCCACCTCTATCCGGAGGCGGCGAAAGACGGTCATTTCGGCGGCCTGATCGCATCCGGCATCCAATCGCTCGCGATCGTGATGCACCTTCTGGTGCCCGCCGTACTGGAAGGCTCCGAATCGCTGGCCTCGCCCGGGCTCGGCTACGTCAAATGGCCGAACCCGACCCGCGTCGGCGACAGCCTGCGCCTGCGCGTGACGCTGCTGGAGGTGCGGACGTCGAAGAAGCGACCGGAACTCGGCATCGTCCGCTGGCGCTGGCAGCTCTTCAACCGGGCCGGCGACGAGGTGCTGGACGCAGAGGCGACCAGCCTGTTCGATCTTGCGCGGGGCGCGCCCGACCTCGCCCGCATCAACGATCCAGGCGTGCCAGCTTCTCGACCCGCTTGAACACGCCGTCGATGAAACCGTTGCGGTGCCGGTACCACAGCGCGTTGGCGTTGAGCGTGCTGCCGAGCCGCACCTTCTCGCGTTGCAGGCCCTGGCCGCCCTCGTACACGCCGATGCCGTGTTGGATGCAGTAGCGGATGTTCTCGAGCCAGCTCACGTGATACAGGTTGTACCGATCCATCGCCGAATAGTCCATGCCGAGGAACTTGTCGAGCAGGCGTCCGGAATCGGCGAGCACCAGGTTGAACGCGATCAGTTGCCCGCCTTCGGAGTAGGTGACGCAGAACGCGCGGCCGGGCATCCCGCGGAGGACGTTCTCGAAATAGGCCGGCGTCAGTTCCTCGAACGACAGTTCGGCGTGGGCGAGGGTTTCGCGGTACAGGCGCTGGACCTCGTCCGTGATGCCCGTGAGGTCGCGGCGCCATTGGATTCGCAGCGCCGCGCCGGCGCGCCGCTTGCGACGCAGGTCCTTGCGGGTCGCCGCGCCCAACGTGTTGATATAGACGTCCACATCGCGCCATGCAATATCGAGCGTCGCGCCCGGCAGGCCGGGCAGGGCGCGCAGGCCGTGGCGTGGGCACACCTGCTGCCACAGGGGTTCCGCGAGCGGCGCATCCTTGACCGCAAGTATGCCGAACTTTTCGGCCGCGCCGAGCGCTTCCATGCGCGCAAGAATCGCGTCCAGCCATGCAGAGCGTTGTTTCCCGGTCGACCCGGGCGCAAAGCCCACCCGGCAGCGTTCGGTCACCGGCGAACCCAGCGACAGCATCGGAATCCGCAACAGGCGGGGAAAGGCTTGCGCGAGCGCTTCGGTGACCCGCCGCAGGCCGCCCTGCACGGTCGTATCGAGGCGGTAATCGGTGACGAATGCGGGCACCGCGGCGAGCAGCCGCTCCCCGTCGCGCACGGCGAAATACACGTAGCGGAATCCCGCCAGTCCCGCGCGTTCGATCGCGCCGAGGTACGCGTGGTCCTCGAGTTCGTGCGCAAACAGGCCGTTCCATTCGGCCGCCGCAAATGCGTCGATCGACGGGTGGGCGGTGGTTTCAATCATGCGGCGACGGGCCGCGCGCAGGCGTCGAACAGAACCCGTGCGAGCTCGCAGTCGGTGCACACGTTGGCGTCGATGCGCCGGCGGTCTGTCGCATCGCGCGCTGGCTGGTCCATGTGCGCTTCGATGCGTTTCAGCCAGTTGCGGTGGCGCGCGGGCGAATACTCGCCGCAAATGTCGGCGCCGAGGACACGTTTGTGCTCGCCTACTGCCCGCAACATCGCCACCAGCGCGGTCAGCGGCATCTGGCCCTGGTCCCAATTGGTCAGGGCTTCCTGTTCAGGCAACACGTCCTTGTCGATGGTGATCCAGACGGCTTCGCCGGGGATGGCATCCAGCACCATCCGTGCCGCGTCATCCGTCGGTACTTCGCCAAGGTTGCGCCAGTGGATGCACCCATCGCGCCATGCGTGCCCGGGCCCGTCCGCGATGCGGCGGCGCACACGCGAGGGTTCGTGCTGCCAAGGGAACAACGCCAAGCGACCCGCGTCGAGGGCCGGCAGGTTGCCGCCCTTGCGGCCGGGATTGACCAGATCATCGCTGCAGACACCGACGGTCACCACCCGCTGGACCTGTGGCAACGCCAGCACCCGGTTCACCCACGAGCCGCAGTGCCAGCGCGGCGCGAGGCGCACCCAGTCGGGATGGTTGTCGAAATGCAGGACGCTGAATGGTTCTGCGACCCGTTCGATCAGGAGCGCCGCGAGATGGTGGAAGTCGCCGGAGCCCAGGAACGTGATCGACGGTTGCGGGTCCGGCGCCGCGCCGATGCGCGCACGCGCCGCGTCGATGTTCGTGCGGCGGCTCCATAGCCGCAGCGCGGGACCGATATCACGCAGGTCGATGCGCGAGATGGAACTCCACGGCGCGGCGTCGGCAAGCGCGTCGGCATCGACGCTGCCGTCGGTATCGAGGAGGCGAAGTCCTGCGGACATGAGTCGAATTCAGGTTCCCGATTCGCGCCCAACGTGCGTCGACGCCGGCGCGCGAAGCACGATTGGCGCTCGGGCAGAACCGGCGCGCCGGTCAGGTGGTGTTTAGGCACGTGCCGGCTGGTGCACCCGGCGCTGCAGTAGAATACCGGGCAGCCGCGCCGTCACGCCACTGCGCCATTCGACCGCCAGCGTAGAGCTTCCATGAACACCGTTGCCCAATCCGCCAAGCGGCGTCCTTTCCTTTTCGCATACTCCGCGTGGGACGCGGTGCCCGCGCTGATGGCGATCGGCCACGCGGCCTTCCTGGCGTGGCTGTTTTTCGATTTCCATCGCACGCCGTGGTGGCTGTGGATCCCGTGCGCGTGCCTGTATTCGATCTCGATTTCGTGGTCGATCAACGGCCCGAGCCACAGTTTCATCCACAACGAGTTCTTCAGGTGGGCGTGGATGAACCGCGTGTTTAGCTTCCTGTTTTCGCTGACGGACGGGTTCAGCCAGGAGTGGTACCGCAGTGTCCACCGGCGCCACCACGTCGGTAACATGGACCGGATCGGCAACAACGGCACCACGGTCGATCCGATTTCGATCTACCGCCACGGCAAGGACGGCAAGCCGGAAAACGTGTGGGCGTATACGTTCCTCTCGTTCTTCCGTGACGATATCGGCGAGTGCTACACGCGCCTCAAGGAAAAGCATCCGGAACGTGCGCGCTGGGTGCGCATCGAAATGGTGTCGTTCCTGGCCTTGTACCTTGCGTGTCTCGTCTATGACTGGCGCGCGTTCGTGTGCTTGGTGCCGTTCTATTACCTCGGGCAGTCGCTGTCCTCGTTGAACGGCTACTACGAGCACCTGAAGGGCGATCCGGACCAGCCGATCGCCTGGGGCGTGTCGACCTACAACCGGTTCTACAACTGGCTGTGGCTCTACAACGGCTATCACGCCGAGCACCATTACCGGCCCAAGGTGCACTGGACGAAGCTGGTGGCGCTGCGCGATTCGATCCGCGACGAACAGCGTGCCAGGGGCGTGCACGTGATGCACTGGTGCCACGCGCTCGGCTTCATGGACCGCCAACCGCCGGCGCACGCGCGTGTCAGGCCTGCCGCAGCGGCTCGCTGACCATTCGCGGCCGTCCGGCGTTCCGGGCGCTGGTGAAAAAGTACGACACCGTGTCCAAACCGCCCGCGTCCGCAGCAGCGTCCGCGGCGTCCTCACCGTGACGTCGTTCACCGCTTCGGCACCAAGAGGGTCGCGGGCACCGGCCGTTCCCACAAAAAATCAACCCAGCCCGCGTGGCACCGTGGGAGCGGCCGGCGGCCGCGACGGGGGACATGAGGCGAGACCGGTCGCGGGCATCGCCCGCTCCCACAAAGACAACCGAGCCTTGTAGCTCGCTGTGGGAGCGGCCGGTGGCCGCGACAGGGGATATGCGGTGAGGCCGGTCGCGGGATCGCCCGCTCCCCCAAAAGCCTTGCAGCTCACCCATCGGGCACCCGACAGCGCGCGCGAAGGTCCGAAATGGACCGATCGGCGGTCAACCCCCGTCGCTTCGGACCCGCACGAGAGGCTTGTATCCAGCAGCCACCAAAATATTGAGGTCGCCCATGACTCACCGATGCTTGGAACCCTGCCCAGCCAGGCCGTGGCGCCGCTATATTGCCGTTTCGTTGACTTCACGGTGCCGGCGCGGGCATCGATTCGGCGGACACGCGGAAGCGGGCTGATCCCTGTTCGTGAAGGCCGTCGTCCTCGCTGCAGAGGCGTCGATCGCGCAGGTACCACCAGGTAGAAGACGAATCGGAAGCCAAGCTGGAACGACACCAAATCATCAGGGCTGAAACACGCTGGCTCACGAGTCCAGCGGAACATGGGGATGGGGGATCTATGGTTCACGTGGTTTTCGCCGTCGCGATGGTGGTCATCGGTGGCGTGTGCGTCGTCGCCGAGATCCACACGCTGACGTTCTACCTGCTGGGGGTGGGTCTCGCTGCCTTCGCCGCTGCCATCGCCGCTTTCCTGGGGATTTCCATCGAGGGCGCGCTGCTGATCTGCGCGGTGAGCTTGATCGTCGACTTGCCCCTGGCCCACTGGCTGCGGCGCAGGCTCGACCGCAACGCCGCCAGTACGGCGGTGAGTGACGACGACGTCGGCAACGCGGTCGTGGTTCTCGCCATTCGACCTGACGGTGTCGTCCGGGTGTCCTATCGGGGATCCGAGTGGGACGCCCGTACCGAATCCCGAGTCTCCGTTCCCGCGGTCGGTGAAACGTGGGTCATCGGTCGCCGGGAAGGGAACTTGCTTTTCCTCAAGCCTTCGCCTGCTTCGCCCACCCCGCCACTACCCGAGTCCGCACCATGACAGGTCTCATCATCATCCTGGTCATCATCGCCATTGCGATCGCCATCATCAGCCGTGGTCTCCGGATTGTTCCCCAGCAGCACGCCTGGATCGTCGAGCGCCTCGGGCGTTACAACACCACGCTCGGGCCAGGACTCAACCTGATCGTCCCGCTGGTGGACAAGGTGGCCTATCGCTTCGACCTCCGCGAGCATCCGATCGAGGTCAAGGAGCAGGTCTGCATCACCAAGGACAACACGCCGATCACCATCAGCGGCGTCCTGTACGTCCAGTTCACCGATGCCAAGTCCGCCGCCTACGGAACGACGAATCCGCTGACGTCCGTCGAGCAACTGGCGCAGACGATCATGCGTTCCCAGGTGGGGCAGATGGTGCTGGACGAGGTGTTTTCCGAGCGCGCGAAGCTGAACGGCGAGATCGTTTCCGAGTTGGACAAGGCGGCCGTCAACTGGGGCATCAAGGTGCTGCGGTACGAGATCAAGGACATCACACCACCGAGATCCATCCAGGACGCGATGGAGAAGCAGATCACGGCAGAGCGCACCAAGCGCGCCACCATCCTGACCTCCGAGGCCGACCGCCAGAAGGCGATCAACGTCTCCGAAGGTCAGCGCCAGGAGCAGATCAATCTCGCTGAAGGCGAAAAGCAGTCCCAGATCCTCAGGGCCGAGGGACAGGCGGGCGCCATCAGGGCGGTCGCAGACGCCACGGCAGTAGCACTGCAGACCGTAGGCAAGGCTCTGGCAGACGAGAACGGGAAGAACGCCATGCAGATGCGCGTGGCCGAGGACTACATCGCGGCCTTCGCGAATATCGCCAAACAGGCAAACACGATGGTCGTGCCCTCGAACCTGGGCGACATGGCGGGAACCGTCGCAACCGCCCTCGGCATCGTCAAGAC
>JBOHYX010000030.1:0-13403 GCA_050738115.1 Rhodanobacteraceae bacterium | reverse complement strand
CAGCGGCGCCTCTTGGTCGTGCAGGTAGCCGTTCGTTTCCGAGCGGGTCAGGTTGAATCGATGGATCGACGCGACGCAGCCCTCGGCCACGCCCAGGGCCATGCCCGCCTGGCCCAGCACGAACCCCGGCTTGATGCGCGAGAGGTAATCCGCGAACTGTTGCGGATGGGCGAGCACGCCGGCAGCGTCGACGCGGGCATCGTGGAAGCGGGGGTTGAGCGTGCGGGTGCCTTCCATGCCGGAAAACGCCGGGCACGGATGCAGGCTCAGCCCCGGGTCGCCGCAGGGGATCGCGAACATCACATAACCGCCGTCCTCGACCGCGGCCGCCGCGATCAACAGGTGGCCCTCGCCGAGGTTGGACACCCACGGCAGTACGCCATCGACGCGGTAACCGGCGCCATCGTGGCGCGCGCGCAGGTGGATCTTCTCGATGCCCGCAAGGTGCTTGACGGCGTTGGACATGCCGCTGCCCGACAGCAACTCGCCGCGTGCGACCGAGGCAAGATAGCGATCGCGCGTGGCGGCGTTGGGCGTGTGCAAGAGATACCACGCCGAAACCGACTGGCACCACACCATGAACGCAGTGGAGCCGCATACGGCGCCGATCGCGGTGGTGATGGCGATCTGGTCGGCGAGCCCGAGTCCGAGGCCGCCGGATTCCCGCGGTACCGCCGCCCCGAACCCGCCCGCGGCGCCCAACTGGCGCAGGAACGCCTCCGGGTACAACCCTTCGCTGTCGATCCGCTGCGCGATCCGCGCGAGTTCGCGCGCAATCAACGTGCCGATCGATTCGGGAACTACGCTGCTTGCAGCCGCCTGATTCATCGTCTCACCCGTGCCTGTCCGCGCGTCACGCGTACTGCTCCGCGTAGGGCTGCAGCTCGGGGTTGATCGGCGTGTGCGCGACGTTGTTGGCGTAGTTGCAGAGCGTCGACAGGCTGACGCCCAATATCACGTCCAGCACGTTCGCCTGCGTGTAACCGGCGGCCAGAAAATCCGCGAGCTCCGCGTCGCTCACGCGGCCCTTGTTGTCGATGACCGACAGCGTGAAGTGCGCCAGCGGGTTCAGCTTCGGATCGGCAAGTGCCTCGGTGTGGCGCAGCGCGCGCACCAGGTCCTCCGGCATCTTCGCCTTCTTGAGCGCGACTTTGGTGTGGCCGGCGGCGCAGAAATTGCAGCCGTTGCGCGTCGCCGCGGTGATCTGGATGACCTCGCGCTCGGCGGCGGTGAGGCTGTTGCGTGCATTGATGCCGCTGACGACCTGGTAGGTCTCGAGCGCGGTCGGCGCATTGGCCAGCACACCCAGGAGGTTGGGGAGGAAGCCGCTGGCTTTCTGCGCGGCGGCCAGGCGATCACGCGCTTCCGGCGCGGCGCTTTCGACGGTTTGGATGTCCAGACGGCTCATAACGGCTCCTTCAAGCGTGACCCGGAAAGTGAGGAATTCTAGGCAGCCGATGCCGCAAGCCGAAGAGAGACATCGTCATGTTGATATGCGGATGCGCCATGAAGGCCGCGCGCAACGTCGCCTCATCGCGGCGGGGTATCCCCAACGTGTGCGGGTGTGCCCCGCGCAATCCCGGCGCAAACATCGACCGACCCATCGTGATCGCGCCCGCAGCCGCGACTTGCCTCACGATGATCGTTTCGCGCGCGCGGCGCTGCGGATGATGCGCGCGAACAACCGTGCGCGCGGCACCCGTTGGCGGCTGTCCTCCACGCCCGTTTCGATGCACAGCGTGGCGTAGCCGTGCACGATGCACCACGCGGCCAGCGACAGGTCGGCGACCCGTGACGGAGCGGTGAAGGTCGCGACGATCGCCACCAGGCTCTGGTAGGCATCATCGGCTACGCGCGCCGCGTCCGGGAAGCGCGACAGATCCACCAGTTCGCGGGAGAACATCAGTCGAAACAGCGCCGGCGTGCGCTGCGCGAACCCGACGTACGCGTCCGCGGCGCGCTCGAGCGACGCCGCGCTCGCCGGGTATCCCGGCGTCGAACAGATCCGGGCCTTGAGGCGCCGGAACCCCTCCGCCGCCAGTTCGGCCAGCAAGGCCTCCTTGTCGGCGAAATGGTTGTAGGGCGCCTGTCGTGACAAGCCGGCCCGCGCGGCCACCGCGCGCAGGGACAGGCCTTGCGCGCCGGCGGCTTCGAGCAACGCCGCGGCCGCGCCCAGCAACGCGTTGCGCGCATCACCGTGGTGGTAACTGTCGTGCTTCGGTTGGCTCATTGCACGGTTCCTGTCGGCGTGCCCGCCACCGGTCCACGCATGTTGACAGCGTCAACGTCGAAGGTCTATATTGACGGCGTCAACTTGGAGGACACCACGATGCTTGCGACAACGCCGTCACCCACGAACCAGGACCTGCCCATCTACGCCGAACTCGGACGCAACACGACCGACCGCGCGGACGGGGAACTCGCCGTATCCGGAAAACTGCCGGCGGACCTCGCGGGCGTGATGTACCGCAACGGGCCAGGCCTGTTTCATCGGGGCGGCAGCACCCGCGGTACCGTCCTGGACGGCGATGGCGTCGTCCAGCGCCTGGCATTGGGTGACGGGACGGCGCGCTACGCCCGCCGCTTCGTGCGGACACCGAAGTTCCTGGCCGAGTCGGCGGCCGGTCGCGCCATCTCGCCAACATGGACCACCAAAGCTCCGGGTTTCTTCGCGAACGTCGGCGGCCGCGTCCCCTCCCAGGCAAGCGTCACTACGTACCTGATCGACGGGGTCCTGTACGCACTCGATGAAGTCGCGCCCGGTTTCGAGCTCGATCCGCTGACCCTCGAAACCCGCGGCGAAGCGCGCCTCGGACTTCCCGACGAAGACGCCTTTCCCAAGGCGCACGCGCGGTACCTCGCCGCCAGCGGCGACTGGCTGTTCGCGTCGACGCGGATGGGACCGCGGGGCATGTCCATCGACTTCGTGCGCCATTGCCGCCATGGCCGCCGGATCGCCACGCCAGGCGTGCGTGTGCCGCGGATGTCCTATGTGCACGACTTCGGCGCGACCGACCGTTTCGCGGTGGTCATCCTGCAACCTGCGTTCCTGCGTGCCCTGCGGTACCTGTCCGGCTGGTCGACGTTCACGGACTCGCTGGCGTGGCGACCGGACGAGGGCAACCAGGTTCTGGTGATCGATCTCGCCAGCGGCGCCGCACGGCGCTTCGAGGCCCCATCGTCCTGGGTCTGGCACGTCGCCAATGGGTACGAGCGCGGTGATGAACTCGTGGTCGATTTCGTCGGCTACGCGGATCCGGGCCACTTCCTCGGCCACGACGCACAACTGGCCGCGGTGATGCGTGGCGAGGACGGCGTTCGCGGCGCGCCGGGCCAGCTCCGTCGATATGTCATCAACCAGCGTGCCGGCACGCTCACGGAATCGATCCTTTCGGCGCGCAACCACGAATTCCCGTCGATCGATCCACGCGCCGGCGGCCTTCCGCATGGGCGGATCTACACGACCCACGGCCGCGTCGCCGGCATCCTGCACAGTGGCATCGCGGCGCTGGATCCGCGCACCGGGGAACTCGACACGTTCGATTTCGGCCTGCACGTGAATGCGCTGGAGCCCGTGTTCGCGGCAGCCCGCCGCGGAAAGCCCGATGAAGGATGGCTGATCACGCAGACGCTGGATACGCGGCGCGGAACATCGGGCTTCGCGATCCTCGATGCCCGACGCATCGCCGATGGGCCGGTGGCCACGATCGATCTCGGCGAAACCGCGCCCATCAGCTTTCACGGCCAGTGGGTCGCACGTTGAACGTCGACACGACTGGCCGCGATCCTGAAGGAGGCACCATGGACCACGCTCGCACCGACAATCTCATTGCCCGCCAGTGGCGCGGGTACCCGCGCTTTCACCGCTCACGAGCCAATCTGCTGGTTCACATCGTCGCGGTGCCGATGTTCATGGCTGCCAACGTCATGTTCGTCATCGCGCTCGTCAGGGGCGAATGGGTTGCCACAGTCGTTGCAGCGGTCGTCACGGGCGCATCGCTGTTCGCGCAAGGCCGCGGACACCGTCTCGAGGCGACGCCGGCAGAACCGTTCACCGGCCGCCCAGCGCGATCGCCCGCATCTTCGCCGAGCAATGGCTGACCTTCCCCCGCTTCGTGCTCACCGGGCGCTGGATGGAAGCTTCGTGGGAAGCGCGCGCGAGCGATCGGTGAGCCCGAGCCAAATCTTCGCTTAACGGCTCACGACTTACACTCGCCGCTTCACCCGCTGCGAGCACCCCGATGAAATCGCTCACGCCAACCTGCCTGATCGTCGCGCTCGCTGCCCTGGCGCTGGCAGCCTGCCAGCAGCAGGCCGGTGCGCCCCAGGGATCGGCGCCTGCGGTGAGTAGCTCGGCGCCGGTGATTCCTGCCCCGACCACCGCGCCTGCGGCGGCCAGCCGTGCACCGCTGCCGGCCGACCACGCCACCACCAGGCACTACAAGATCGCGATCGGCTTGCCGCGTCTGCCGTCCAACGAGCAACCCCTGGCCGATGCACTGCGCACCACTGCCGACAACGCCAAGCGCGCGTTCCTGCAGGCGCTGCCCGACCCCAAGGATCTGCCGGAATTCGCGAACCGGCAGTTTTCGCTGCTGATCGATTTCAAGGTGGCCACGACCACGCCGATGTTCACGAGCGTGCGCGAGACCGGCGAGGAGGACACCGGCGGTGCGCACCCGATTCCCGTCGAGGCCGCGTTCGTGTTCGACCGCAAATCGGGCAAGCTGATCACGCTCGACGACCTGTTCGCAAACCCGGATGCCGCACGGCGGACGCTGGCCAACTTTGCGCACGACACGCTGCTGAAGAAATTCCTGGCGAACGCACCCAAGCCCGGCGGCGGCTCGCCCGAAGCCATCCGGGAATGGAAGGCCAACATGGTGCAGATGCTCGATGGCGGGACGCGGCCCACCACCGTGAATTATTCGGTATTCGTGCCGCAGGCCGGAGCCTCCAGGGACGCGCCCAGCCGCGGCCTCACCCTGATCTTCCCGCCCTACCAGGTCGCGCCCTACGTCTACGGCACGCAGACGGTCGATGCCCCCGCGAGCCTGTTCGCAAGGTACCTGAAGCCCGAGTACCGGGCCGCCTTCGCCCAGTAAGCCGCCGGCCGACTTCCAGGCCAGCCCGGTGCGGCGGCGCACGTGTTACCGTGCGCGATCATCCGCGGAGCCCGACCATGCCCAAGCGAACGCTTGCCGCCCTCGTTGCCTTCCTGCTGACCGGTGTCACCGCGGTCGCCGCGCCGCCGCCTGACAAGCCGGATCTTCGCCCCGACAAGGCGCCGACACCGCCACCCACGTGGGTGGCGCGAAGCAACGCCTACGCGCAGGTGATGCTGAAGGTGCTGGCGGACTTCCAGCCGGAGCTCGCCTCGCGGTTCGGGCTCCCCGGATACGACGACAAGGTCATCGACCTCAAGCCGGGCGTGAATGAACGCTCGCGCGCCGCACTTGCCAAGGCACGCGACACGCTCAAGGGCGACCTTGTCAAAGCCGCCGACCCGAATGTCCGCCAGGATCTCGAGATGATGATCCAGGCGGCCGACCGGTTCATCGCGACCAGCAAGCTCCAGGAGCAATACACGCTGCCGTACATGGATCTCGGCCAGACGATCTTCCAGGGCGAATTCGGGTTGCTGCAGGACCAGGTCGCGTCGGGGCGTCGGCCGCACGCCTTGGCGCGCCTCAAGTGCTACGTCGGCATGGCCCCGGGCTGCACACCGGTTACACAGGAGGCCGAGGCGCTGTTCGAAGCGAAAGCCGGCAACGCGAAACTGCTCGGCCCGTACAGGGCCGAAGTCGAACAGAACCTCGCCAACACCCAGCGTTACGTCGAGGGCATCCGCAAGCTGTACGCGAAGTACCAGATCGCGGGCGCCGGTCCCGCGCTCGATGCGTTGCAGACGCAGTTGAACGAATACGACGCATGGGTGAAGTCCACGGTGCTGCCCCGCGCGCGCACCGACGCGCGCCTACCCGAGGCGGTCTACGCCGACAACCTGAAGAACGTCGGCATCGACATTCCGCCGCAGGCATTGATCAGGCAGGCGGAGCAGTCGTTCATGGAGATCCAGGCGCAGATGGAAACGCTCGCGCCGTATGTCGCGAAGGCCGAGGGTTTCGCGCCCACCACCGATTACCGCGCGGTGATCAGGGATCTCAAGAAGCAGCAGCTCGATCGCAATTCGATCGAGCCATACTACGAAGACGTGATCGCGCAAATCGAAGCGCTGATCCGCGAACACCACATCGTCACGCTGCCGCAACGCAAGATGATCATGCGGCTGGCCTCCGAGGCCGAAACCGCCGCGCAACCCGCGCCGCACATGGTCCCACCGCCGCTCATCGACAACCATGGCGAGCGCGGCCAGTTCGTGCTGCCGCTCGGCAATCCACCCAGCGGTGCCGGCCGCAACGAGGTCTACGATGACTTCACCTGCAAGGCGTGCGCATGGACGCTGGTTGCGCACGAGGGCCGCCCGGGCCACGAGTTGCAGTTCTCGGCGATGGTGGAACACGGCGTGTCGCTCGCGCGCAGCCTGTTCGCCTTCAACAGCGTCAACGTGGAAGGCTGGGCGTTGTACGCCGAATGGATGATGGTGCCGTACGAGCTGTCGGGCGGCCAGATGATCGCGCTGCAGTTGCGCCTGCTGCGCGCGGCGCGTGCGTTCCTCGACCCGATGCTGAACCTCGGCCTGATCACGCGCCAGCGCGCGCACGACATCCTGGTCAACGACGTCGGCATTTCCGAAGCGTTCGCGCGCGAGGAACTCGACCGCTTTATGTTCCGGATGCCGGGCCAGGCCGGCGCGTACTTCTACGGCTATTCACGGATCCTGCAACTGCGCGCGCACACCGAAACCGCGCTGGGCAACCGCTTCAACCTCGAGCAGTTCAACGATTTCCTGCTGGCGCAGGGCCTGCTGCCACCCGACCAGCTCGCGGAAGCCGTCGACACGCAGTTCATCCCGGGGCACCAGGCGCATTGATGAAACGCTGCTCCGGGCGCCTCAGGCGGAGCGGCTTTTGCGGAAAGTCAGGCCAAGGATGGCCGTTCTGGTATCGACGAAGCGACGACGCCGCACGAGTTTCCCGCGCCGATCGAGGCGGCGTTCACGGACGAACGCAAAACACCGCCATGGATGGCCGTGCTGACGTTGCCGAACCGAACAAGTACGCGAGTCAACTGCGCCGAGGCAAAGCAGCGATCACGGATGATCGCTCACTGTAACGCGCGGGATCGCAGCCGGTTTCCTCGCCATCCGCTTCAGCATCAAGGCCAGCGCCACGCAGGAGGCGATACCGGCGAGCGCATCGACGCCGAACGTGCCGACCAGCCCATGCCACTGGAACGCATGGCCATCGATCGCCGCCATGTAGGCGACCGGAAAGGTGGACGCGGCGTTGAGCACGCTGTAGATGGTGGCCGAGAGCGGATTGCCCTGCCCGATCGTCTCGAACGTGATCGCGAGGATCCCCGACATCGCCAGCGATTCGAACACGTTCTCGCCCACGATCGCGACGGTGAAACTCGCTGGCACCTGCGGCAGCACCAACAGGCTCAGCGTGAACAAGCCGCCGGCGATCCCGATCGCCAGGTACAACGGCGTGAGCGACAGGCGCCGCGCCAGCAGCGGCAGGCTGAGGCTGCCGGCGAGGCCGCCCGCGGTCATGCCGATGCCACTGGCGATGCTGACCATTTGTACGGAAGCATGGAAAGCGCCGCCAAGCCCCCCAGCACGTTGGTCAACGCGAACGATCCCGCGGGCAGCACGAACAGCGCCCGCGCGATCAACACTTCGCGGCGCTTGAAGAGTAGCGCGACCTCGCCAAAGAACCTGCCGAAGCTTTCGCGCGCCAACCGTGGATCGGGCGCCCGCACGGGAATGAACGGGAAAATGGCGACGGGCAGCAGCAACATCAGTCCCAGCAACGGCGCTGCTGCGATGACGCCAAGATGTACGATCAGCTCGCCCGCGACCACCGCGCTCAAGCCGTCGCCCACGAAGTTGGCGATGGTAATCCACGCACTGAGGTTCCGCTTGTCTTCGCGCGCCACCACACCGGCGAACCATCCGCCCAGGGCGTTCGCCATGAACACCGCCGAGAACATCCCGACCAGCAACAACGCGCCCGCCAGCACGAGGTGATGCGGGCTGAACAGCGCTGCAGTCATGCACGCAGCCGACGCAATCGCACCGCCGTCGCATACGACCGCTGGGTAAACTTTACATCCAGGACCGGACAAACCAGAAACGCCCAAAACGATGGCGAAAACGCCACACCCGCCGTCAGCGTGGCGACGGTCGCCTCGGGCACGTGCCTGGCCGCCAGCAGCTCCGGCAGGGTGACGACCAACGTGCCGACATACATGCCGACCGTCAGGTCGGTCAAACCCATCAACCACACGGACGGATAGGGGTGCTGTCGCATGGATTACCCAGCCAGGCACGGCGCTGGCTCGCCCTCGAGCGTAGTAGGCCGACGGGGCGTGTCAACGCATGCACCTGTGTTGATGCGTCCGTGACCGCGTATCCGAAGGGTGCGGGCTTGACTCAGTTCGGCACAGCCGCCGTCCCAAATCAATACCGCAGTCGCGAGCGCAGGCAACGGGCTGTCCGGTCTTCGCCGCAGTACATCCGTCACCGGCGCCTGCGGTGCGACCACGTCGATGATCGGACGCAGTCCGGCCCATACCTGCCGCCCGGATGCACGCGCGGAATGTCCGCTATATATCTGCCAGTGAGTGGAGTGATGGTCGGCAACGGAGGGGCACCTTTGCCGCGATCGTGCGTCATTGGCGCGTTGGTGACGCGTGGTCGACGAGCGCGTTGCTCACGACCGCGTCACAGGGGGCAACCACGCTGCCAGAGCGAGCAGGGTGATCACCAGCACGTTTGCCGGAGCACAGGAACAGCACGCGATACGGAGCCGTGTGAGTCACGCGTTAGCGTCAGGCAGCCTGTGCTTTCGGGCCGCAGCAGGAGGGCTGCGGCCCACAACGCGCATCGGACTTGGCGGATTCCGCGTGTGCCGCGGGCGCCGAATAGGTCGTGGCCTCGCCGTGGGTGTGGAAGGTCTCCCAACGCACGCCTTGTGGGTCTTCCGCCCAATACTTGTCGGAGTGTGCATAGCAGCAGGTGGTACCGTGTTCGGCCAAGGCGACCGCATCGGCCGCAATCAACCGTTCGCCGATGGCTTCCAGTTCGGCTCCGTCCTCAGCCTGCAAGCCAAGATGATCCACGCCCGCAACGCGATCGCGCTGCGAAATTGCAAAGTTGACGCGTGGGTCTTCAAGCAGCCATTTCGCGTAATCGGGCTTGTGCACGGTCGGTGCACTGCCGAACAGGGTGGAATAGAAACGGATGCTGGCGTCCAGATCAGTGACGCTGACGTGTACGTGGAAGCGTTTCATGGGAGTGATCTCCGTTTGGAAGTGGTGTACACACGGGCGAACAGGAAGAGGCATCGCTACCGCAGCAATTTTCGGTCAGGAAGGCGAGTAGCGCATTCATGCGCGCATAATCGGCGCGACAGCGGATCGAGCGGCCCTCGCGTACATCACGCACGAGACCAGCGTGGCGAAGCACGTTGAGGTGACTCGTGAGCGTCGGCGCCGGCAGTTTGAGTCGATCGCTGATTTCACCCACCGCCAGCCCATCAGGGCCGGCCTTGACCAGCAAGCGATATGCCGCCAAGCGGGTGTCATGGGCCAGCGCCTTCAAGGCTTCAACGACTGCTTGCTGTTTCATACTTCCGAAATTATACAATTATTCTTGCGCATGTCAAGCGAGTGAGTACCGCGGGTATCAGGCAGTTTGCTGCCAGTCCTCCCGCCAGTTGGGCGATGGTGCTACCGAAGCAAACCCCGAGTTTCAGCTGGCTTGGCCACCAGCTTTGCCAGCTGCGCCTCCCAGGCCGCAAAGCAGCCGTTCCAGAGGCTGGGCTCAATGTTGCCTTCGGGTCGCGAGCGACCACTCGCTCGCAGCGGCTCACCGGGCGCCACTCGTTGATTACAGGCGGTCGCGCCGATGTCACTGTGTGCCGTGGCACGCACACGGGCGCGTCAGACAGGTGGCGTTGTTTCGCGCAACAAGCGGTTGATCCCGCAGTTCGGACGATTTATTGCCGGTCACCTTCGCGTGCGGGCCGTCTTTGCTCTTCACGCAGCCACTGCGGCGAACTGGTCACTCATCGACTGATCGTGAGTTTGCCGAAATCGACACCCAGATCCCAGCCCTGGCCGGTGCCCGTCATGGTCAGCGAAACGGTGCCCTTGGTCAGCACGACCGCGCGGGCGCTGTTGATGATGCCTGCGTGCGCGCCGGCCGTCGCGTACGTCCCGAGGATGGAGTTGATGTCGAAAACGCCCGTGAACGTGCCGGTGCCGGTAAGGCTGTATTTGCCGACCGTCAGCCCGCCGCCCCGGCTGCGCAGATGCACCTGCATGTGCTGGCCGTTGCTGCAGGCTACGTTGGCGAGGCCGTCGGCCTTCTTGTAGAACGCCGACCAGCCGTGCATCTCGAAGCCCATCGTGCAGGTGATTTCATTCGCCGCCTGCGCGGTCCCGGCGTACACGAACGGGATGCCGGCCAGCAATACGGCAAGTGCGAGTTTGGGTGCGTTGTGCATCACGGCCTCCGTTGAAGTCTCGTCGCGCAGCATTGTTGCGCACGGCGGGTGCGGCGTCATCCACGCCACCACCGCCCGTTCAGGCGGCGGACGCCGTTGCGAAAAAGTCAGGCCGATTCGAGCGTGGGCCCGCTGCACGAGAAGGGTCCTGCCCATTCCGCCGCCCAGCCCCCTCACCCAGCGCTACGCGCTCGGACTACGGCAAAAGCAACAGCAGCGCTTCGCGCCCTCTCCCCCAACGATAGAGCCGTTGGGGGAGAGGGGGGTGCTGTTTTGTGCGAACGCCACCAATGCATGTATTGGATGTACCAACCCAGTACGCGGGATACCTCAGGCTCTGCCCGCAAAGAACGCGCGCGGCCACGGGATGGCGTCTATTTGTGGGTATGGGCGACCGGCAACTCCACGCCAAATTGGCGCTTGAATTCCGCGGCGAACTCCGCGGGCGTGAAGCGCTGGTTCTGGGTGCCCGGATGGGCGATCTTGAGCGCACCCATCAGCGACGCGACCCGCCCCGTGGTCGGCCAGTCGAAGCCGCGCACGAGCCCGAAGATCAGTCCCGCCCGATAGGCATCCCCGCAACCCGTGGGGTCGACGACGCTCGCCGGTTTCGCCATCGGGATTTCATGCGTGGTGCCGTCGGCGTGGATGGTGGAGCCGTCGGCACCGCGCGTCACGATGAAGGCCTTGACCTTCGCCGCGATCTCGGCTTCCGACCATCCGGTGCGCTCGGACAAGAGGCTGGCCTCGTAGCTGTTGACCGCGACGTAGTCGGCCTGGTCGATGAAGGCGCGGAACTCCTCGCCCGAGAACAACGGCATTGCCTGGCCGGGATCGAATATGAAAGGCGTGCCGCGACGGGCGAACCCCGCGGCGTGTTCGAGCATGCCCTCGCGGCCATCCGGCGCCACGATGCCAAGCGCGGCATCGGCCACATCCTCGACGCGGTTGAGTTCGCTGCGCATCATGGCACCCGGGTGGAACGCCGTGATCTGGTTGTTGTCCTGGTCGGTCGTGATGAAGGCCTGCGCGGTAAACGCATCCGGCAGTTCGCGCACGTGGTCGAGGCGGATGCCCTGCTCGTCGAACCACTCGCGGTACGGCGCGAAATCCTGCCCCACGGTCGCCATCGGCACGGGTTCTCCACCCAGCAGATTCAGGTTGTACGCGATGTTGCCCGCGCAACCCCCGAATTCCCGGCGCATCCGCGGCACCAGGAACGACACGTTCAACATGTGCACCTTGTCGGGCAGGATGTGGTTCCTGAAGCGATCCTCGAACACCATGATGGTGTCGTAGGCCATCGAACCGCAGATCAGCGCAGCAGGCATCGGTTGGGTCCTTTCTGGCGACACAATCGCCCGATCCTACCGGTTGTGCGGCGCGGTTTCGAGCCTGCGCTTCGCGGAAAGTCAGGCCACGGAGCTCTTGGCCATGGATGGCGGCTCTCAAGGCCGTTCCGGTACCCGACACGCGAAACGCGCGCTGCTGCGTGGCCGATCGCCGAAGCGGCGATCACGGACGATCGCACAGACATGCGAATCGTGCCCTGCGTCCTTGCGCCGCGCCCGCGCCATGACTAGACTGGCGCGTTCTTTCCAGGGGTCCTGACGCGTCAGGCCCGCATACGGCCGGCTCGCGCATGTTCAAACTGTTCCGCGGCATCTTCTCCAACGACCTCTCGATCGACCTGGGTACCGCGAACACGCTGATCTACGTGCGCGACCAGGGCATCGTGCTCAACGAACCTTCGGTGGTCGCGATCCGCCAGGATCGGGGCGCGGGCGGCCCGCGCTCGGTCGCGGCCGTCGGCAACGAGGCCAAGATGATGCTGGGCCGCACGCCCGGCAACATCATCACCGTGCGGCCGATGAAGGACGGCGTGATCGCCGACTTCACCATGACCGAGGCGATGCTGCAGCACTTCATCCGCCAGGTCCACAAGAACCGCTTCATGCGCCCCAGCCCGCGCGTACTCGTCGCGGTGCCGTGCGGATCGACCCAGGTCGAACGCCGCGCGATCAAGGAATCGGCCGAAGGCGCGGGCGCGCGCGACGTGTTCCTGATCGAGGAGCCGATGGCCGCGGCGATCGGCGCCGGCATCCCGGTGCACGAGGCGCGCGGCTCGATGGTGCTCGACATCGGCGGCGGCACGTCCGAAGTCGCGGTGATGAGCCTCAACGGCATCGTGTACTCGCAGTCGGTGCGGATCGGCGGCGACAAGTTCGACGAGTCGATCATCAACTACGTGCGCCGCAGCAACGGCACCCTGATCGGCGAACCGACGGCCGAGCGGATCAAGATCGAAATCGGCTGCGCGTATCCCCAGAAGGAAGTGCGCGAAACCGAGGTGTCCGGCCGCAACCTGGCCGAGGGCGTGCCGCGCATGTTCACGATCAACTCCAGCGACATCCTGGAAGCGCTGCGCGAACCGTTGCACGGCATCGTCGCCGCGGTCAGGGCCGCGCTCGAGCAGACCCCGCCGGAACTGTGTTCGGACGTGCACGAGCGCGGCATCATGCTGACCGGCGGTGGCGCGCTGCTGCGCGATATCGACAAGTTGATCAGCGAGGAAACCGGCCTGTACGTGCAGGTCGCCGACGATCCGCTGACCTGCGTCGCCCGCGGCGGCGGACGTGCGCTTGAACTCATCGACATGCATGGAAGTGATTTCTTCGCGAGTGAGTAGGAGCCTGCCTGTAGGCGACCTGTGCAGCGACGTGCGCGGCGGCCGAATCGGGACTCGGGACTCGGGAAGGGCATAGC
>JBOHYX010000029.1:0-13651 GCA_050738115.1 Rhodanobacteraceae bacterium | reverse complement strand
GTTTTCCGCCGCACTCGCCAGGGGACTCGAACGCGCGGATGCACGGCGATAGCTGGCGCCCCGCCGGGCGAGGCTCAGGCATCCGACCGCGAGCGTACAATCGCCCAAGCTTGATCGACCCCGGGGTGGCGATGCCCGTCGATCCGCCCATGCATTCGGCGCCCGGAACCGCCACGGGCCGGATCGTTCCGACGGTCGCGCTGCTGTCATTCGTGGCGGGCAGCATGGATGCGATCGCGTCGTCGAAATGGGGCGAGGTGTTCACGTCCGCGATGAGCGGCAACACTGTGCTGCTCGGCATCGTGGCCGCGCAGGGAAACTTCACGGGTGCGATGCGCGTGCTCGCCGCGATCCTCGGCTACGTGGGTCGCTCTCGCATCGCTGCCGTTCGGACGCTCCACCCCCGGTGGTTCGAAGGTCGCGATCGTGCTGTTCATCGTTGCGTTCGCGGGCTCGTCGGCGCACTGATCGGCGATGCCATCGCGACGCACGCGTTGTCGATCGCAGCCGTCGTGCCGCTCGCGGCGATCGTGACGCCGGTGCTCTCGGGCTTGCACTGCGCGTGTACCTCGCCGGCGTGACGGGCGCGGGCGCACCCGCGAAACGGTATCGTCACGCACCCCGAATGCTCGGACGATGGGAAGCACGTCCATGATCAAATCCGTTGCACCGCTGGCGCTGCTCCTGGCTGCGTTGGCCCTCCCGTCCGCAGGCCGCGCGGCCGCGCCTGACCGGACGGCCGTACAGCGCATCGTCGATGGCGTGATCCTGCCACTCATGAAGGCGGACGGCATTCCCGGGATGGCGGTCGGGCTCATCGTTGGCGGCAGGCGATACGTGTTCAACTACGGCGTGGCCTCGCGCGCGAGCGGCGCGCCGGTGGCGGATGACACGCTGTTCGAGCTGGGCTCGGTGAGCAAGACGTTCACCGCGACGCTTGCGGCGCTGGCCGAGGTCGACGGGTTCCTGTCCCTCTCCGATCCGGCCGGCAAGTTCCTGCCGTCGTTTCGGGGGCACCCATTCGGCGCCGTGACCCTACTTGAGCTCGGTACCCATACGTCCGGCGGACTTCCGCTGTACGTGCCCGACGCGGTCCGCAACGACGCCGATTTGATGCGATACCTCGAAGCCTGGAAGCCGGCCTGCACGCCGGGCCGTTGTCGCGTCTACTCGAACGTCGGCATCGGCATGCTGGGCGTGATCACGGCAAGGAGCGAGCGCAAGCCGTTCGCCGAACTGATGCAACAGCAGGTGTTGGCACCGCTCCGCATGCACGACACCTGGTACGTGGTTCCGGACGACCGGATGGCGGATTACGCCGAGGGCTACACGAAGGAGGACCGGCCGATACGGATGGCGCCGGGGGTGCTGGATGAGGAAGCCTACGGCGTCCGGACCACCGCGACCGACATGGTGCGATACCTCGAGGCGAACATGCACCCGGACAAGCTCGAACCACGGCTGCGACAAGCGATCACGACAACGCATACGGCGTACTTCAAGGCTGGGCCAATCACCCAGGACCTGATCTGGGAACAATATCCGCATCCCGTGGCGTTGAAGACCTTGCTGGCTGGGAATTCGCCGCGGATGCTTTTCGATACGGTGCCGGCCGCGCGCGAGACGCCGCCGCAAGCGCCCCGGCCTGACACATGGATCAACAAGACCGGTTCGACCAATGGATTCGGCGCGTACGTCGCGTTCATTCCGGCCAAGGGAATGGGTATCGTGATTCTTGCGAACAAGAGCTATCCGATCGCGGATCGGGTGAGGGCGGCGTACAGGATCATTACGGCACTCGAGAGCCGGGAGTAGCGCGTCGCGGTGCGCACCAACGCCTGCGCGGCAGGCACCGGCACGGATGCCGGACCGCGACTCAGCGCACATCCCTGTGCTGGCCGGGGTGACGACATCCTGTGGACGAGGAAAGCCCGCCGGGCGGCGGGCTTGGGCGTTTCCAAGTGGATCCCGGGTTCCGCGCTGCGCGCGGCCCCGGGATGACGCGATGGCAAAGGCGTTCGCAAAAAACGCGAACGCGCCATCGCATCACTTGATCTTGCCTTCCTTGTAGATCACGTGTTTGCGGACAACGGGGTCGTATTTCTTGACTTCCATCTTGTCCGGGGTGTTCTTCTTGTTCTTGTCGGTGGTATAGAAATGGCCGGTGCCGGCCGAGGAAATCAGGCGGATCTTGTCGCGTTTGCTGGCCATTGCGTTCTCCTCAAACCCTTTCGCCGCGGGCGCGCAGGTCCGCGAGCACGGCGTCGATGCCGTTCTTGTCGATGGTGCGCAAGGCCTTGCCGGACACGCGCAGCTTGACCCAGCGATTCTCGCTCGCGACCCAGAACCGGCGTTCGTGCAGGTTGGGCAGCCAGCGGCGGCGAGTCTTGTTGTTGGCGTGCGAGACGTTGTTGCCGGATTGGACGGCCTTGCCGGTGACCTGGCATACGCGTGCCATGACGATTCTCCTCGTGGTGATCCGCGTAGCCCGCGGACGTTCGGCCCGATCCTGAGCAGCACGCGATCATCGGAAGCGCCGCCTGGGTCCCGCATCGCGCGGCGGGACGTCCGGAACGCCCGGAGCGGCTGAAAAGGACCACGCACTATAGCAGCCGGCGCCCGGTGCAGCAATCCGGAAAGCGTGCACTCGGCGCGACGGTGTGGGACAATCGCACGCTTTCATCTTTCCGACGCGGAGCATCCCGAACATGGCAGAAGAGACCCCGGTCCCCGGCAATGGCCAAGCCGCCCCCCAGATGCAGATGGCGCTGCAGAAGATTTATGCGCGCGACGTCTCGTTCGAGGTTCCGAATGCGCCGAAGGTGTTCCAGGAGGAAGGCCAGCCGCAGGTCCAGTTGAACCTGAGCCACAAGGCCACGCCGATCGAGGGCACCAATTACGAGGTGGTGCTGACACTCACCGTCACCTGCACGCTCAACGAGCACACCGCGTACCTCGCCGAGGTCCATCAGGCCGGCGTGTTCTCGTTCACGGGCTTCGACCAGAACAATCTTTCGCTGGTGCTCGCCACGTACTGCCCGAACGTGTTGTTCCCGTTCGCGCGCCAGATCGTTTCCGACCTGGTCCTGAACGGCGGATTCCCGCCGTTGCTGCTGCAGCCGATCAATTTTGACGCGTTGTATGCCGAACAGCAGCGCCAGCAGCAGAGCGGGCAAGGCGCAGACGGCAATGCCAAGCCGGCCCTGAACGCCTGAACCCATGTCTCGCGCGACGGTTGCCGTTCTCGGCGCCGGTTCGTGGGGCACCGCGCTGGCCGCGCTGCTCAGCGGCAACGGCGTCGCGATCCGGTTGTGGGGGCGCGACGCCGAAGCGCTGGCATCGATCGCGGCCAGCCGCCGCAACCAGCGCTACCTGCCCGACACCGAACTGCCGGCGTCATTGGCATGCGAGCCGGATCTCGCCGGCGCGCTGCGCGACGTGGACGTCGCCCTGGTGGCGGTTCCGAGCCACGCCTTCCGGCAGGTATTGGAGGAACTGGCTCCGCTGTTGCCGCAAAAGGCCGGATGCGCGTGGGCGACCAAGGGATTCGAACCGGGCACCGGACGCTTCCTGCACGAACTCGTGGCCGAGCGCCTGCCGGCGACCCCGGCCGCGGTGGTCACCGGACCTTCGTTCGCGCGCGAGGTCGCGGCCGGCATGCCGACCGCGGTCACGGTGCACTCGGGCGATGACGCCTTCGCGCACCGCGTTGCCGAGTTGCTGCACAGCCACGCGTTTCGCGCCTATACGGGCAACGACGTCGTGGGGGCCGAGCTCGGCGGCGCGATGAAGAACGTGCTGGCGGTCGCCACCGGTGTTGCGGACGGCATGCAGCTTGGCCTCAATGCCCGCGCCGGCCTGATCACCCGGGGCATGAACGAGATGCTGCGCCTCGGTGCCGCGCTCGGCGCGCAGGCGCAAACGCTGATGGGGCTTGCGGGCCTGGGCGACCTGGTGCTCACCTGCACCGGTGAGTTGTCCCGCAACCATCGTTTCGGTTTCGCGCTCGGCCGCGGGGTGCCGCTCGCGCAGGCGCTGACCGACATCGGCCAGGTTGTCGAGGGCGCGGTGGCGGCCGACGAGGTGATGCGCCTCGCGGATCGGCATGGCCTTGATCTGCCGATCTCGGGGCACGTGCAGGCCGTGTTGCGCGGCGCGATAACGCCGATCGACGCCCTGCACTCGCTGCTGGCGCGCGAACGCAAGCCCGAATACCCCGAAAACCTGTTTGGTCGAGCCGCGAGCGAGGAACTTCCTCCGGAGCGGCTTTTGTGAAAGTCAGACCATGGATGGTCGTTCTGGACTCGACGAGCATTGGCCCTGTCAACCCGCGATGGCGCTGGACATGCGGCGATCAGGGAAGATCGCACAGCTTCGCAAAAAATCAGGCCAGGGACGGCCGTTCTGGCCTTCCCGGGCGCCTGGCGCGTCAATCGTCCTCGACGTTCGAAAAGCGGCGATCAGGGATGATCGCGGGAGATGCTATCCTCGAAGCTTTTAGTTGCCGAGCGCGCCGCGGTTGCAGCATCGCAGCAGCCAGTCCGAAATGTCCGCCCCGACGCAGTCCAGCGCGCCGGCGGCCCTGCCGTTGCCGGTGGCATGGTCGCGTCTGATCGACGCGGCCGAAGACGGACAGGGCGGGGAGACGCGCGTCGCGCCGACGCTGGGGTTCCTGCTGGAAATCTTCCAGGACGAGCCGCCCATGGCGCGTGTCGAAGTGGCGCCGGTGCTGCTCGAAACCATGTCCGGCGGGCGGCTCGGCCGCGCCGTTCCGTTGGACTCGAAGCAGCTCGTCGACGCACCCTTGCCGGAAGCCGAACTGCGGCTCGCGGCGAGCGTGCTGGGCCTGCCGCAGATCCAGCGCAAGGGGCGCACCTACGCACATCTCGCGGGTGCGTTCGGTGACGCGTTGCTGCGCGACATCCTGGATTCGGCGCCGAGCCTGCTGGGTGGCGTCGCCGGCCTGCGGCTCGCCCCGGGCAAGCCACGTCCCCTGGAGTGGGATTGGCAACTCGAGCGCGATGGCCGCCAGCGCCTGCTGCCGAAGCTGCCCTCGCACCAGCGCCTGCTGCGGGTGGGGGGCATGTGGTATCTCGATCCGGAACGCGCCGAACTCGGTCCGCTGGACTGCGGCGGGGCCGAGGTCGCGCTGATGGACGCGCCGCCACTCGCGCCCGAATACGCGCGGGCGCTGACCGAACGCGTCGCGGCATCGCCGTGGGCGGCACGCATTCCGGCGCCGCAGGCCTTCGATGCGGTCAAGCGCGCCGAGCTCGCGCCGAAGCCGGTGATGGTGTTCCAGGCTTTGACGCGCCACGTGCGGATCGGCGCGGGCACGCCGCCGCTCGCCTACGCGCGGCTGGCCTTCGACTACGGCGGCGAACGCCTGCCCGGTCGCGGTGGCGAAGCGGTGGTTCGCAGGGTACGCGACGGCAAGCTGGTCGAGATCGTGCGCAGGCGCGCCGAGGAACTGGCGACGATGGAGCGCCTCGAAGCGTTCGGCCTCGCGCCCGCGGTCGATTGCGAAGGCCTGCCGTGGGACATGGCCGACGCGCTGGCCGAGGATGCGTGGGTGTTCCCCGGCAAGGGCTACGCGGGCGCACTCGAGGTGAACACACCGGCGCGCTGGCTGGGCCTGCGCGAAAAGCTGGAGCGCGAAGGCTTCACGGTCGAATACGCGTCGAGCTTCCCGTTCGAGGTATTGGAAGGGCCGCCGCGCTGGTACGGCGTCGCGCGCGCCGACGACGGCGGCGAGGCATTCGAGTTCGAAATGGGCATCGAGGTGGAGGGCAAGCGGGTCAACCTGCTGCCGACGGTCGCGCGCGCCTTGTCCGAGCGCACGCTCTCGCTGATGGCGCCGGAAAACGAAACCAGGGACGCGGTGTGGTACGCGCCGGTCGACGACCGCCGGCGCGTCGCGGTGCCGCTGCCGACGCTGCGCAGGCTGCTGGCGCCGCTCGCCGAGTATCTGGTGCGTCCGCGCGAGAAATTCCGCCTGCCGCGGGTCCAGGCGGGCCGGCTCGAAGAGTTTTCGGCGGCGCTGCCGAAGAACGGCAAGCTGGAGGCGCCGCAGGGCCTGACCGGTTTCACCACGCGCCTTCGCGAAGCCGCCGCGCATGCCTCGAGCGCGGTGCCCGAAGGACTGAACGGCGAGTTGCGGACCTATCAGCGTGAAGGCCTGCGCTGGCTGAATGCGCTGGCCGAGGCGGGGTTGGGCGGCGTGCTGGCCGACGACATGGGCCTTGGCAAGACCGTACAGATGCTCGCGCACATCCTGGCGCTGAAGCAGCAGTCGGCCCTGACGCAGCCGGCGCTGATCGTCGCGCCGACCAGCCTGATGCCGAACTGGCAGGCCGAAACGGCACGCTTTGCACCATCGCTCAAGTTGCTGACCCTGCACGGTCCCGAACGCGTCAAGAGCTTCGACCGGCTCGCCGGTCACGACGTGATCCTCACGAGCTACGCGCTGCTGCCGCGCGATCTGGCCGTGCTGCGCGAGCAGCCGTTCGCGCTGGTGGTGCTGGATGAGGCGCAGCAGGTGAAGAACCCGCGCACCCAGGCGCGCCGCGCATTGCTGTCGATCGCGTCGAAGCGCCGCGTGTGCATGACCGGCACGCCGCTCGAAAACCACCTGGGCGAGCTGTGGTCACAGGTCGATCTCGCGGTGCCCGGCTTGCTGGGCGACGAGGGCTCGTTCCGGCGCCACTACCGGATTCCGATCGAGCGCCAGGCCGATGCCGATTGCCAGGCCCGGCTCAATCACCGGATCGCACCCTTCATCCTGCGCCGCACCAAGGCGGAGGTGGCCACCGAATTGCCGGCCAAGACCGAGATCGCGCGGCGGGTGGTGCTGGCGGGCCGGCAGCGCGAGCTTTATGACGCGCTGCGCGTCTCGCTTGGCGACGAGGTCCGCGAGGTGGTGCGCGAGCGCGGCATCGAGCACAGCGGGATCATTGTGCTGGACGCGCTGCTGAAGCTCCGCCAGACCTGCTGCGATCCGCGCCTGGTCAAGCTCGAGTCCGCGCGCGGCGTGCGCGAATCGGCCAAGCTCGAGCTGCTGCTGGACATGCTGCCCGACCTCCTGAGCGAAGGCCGGCGCGTGCTTCTGTTCAGCCAGTTCACCGAGATGCTGGCGCTGATCGCGCGTGAACTGAACCGCCGGCACCTGCAGTTCGTGACCCTGACCGGCGACACCCGCGACCGCGGGGAACCGGTGCGCAAGTTCCAGGACGGCGAAGTGCCGCTGTTCCTGTTGTCGCTCAAGGCTGGCGGAGTGGGCCTCAACCTTACCGCGGCCGACACCGTGATCCACTACGACCCGTGGTGGAATCCCGCTGCCGAGACGCAGGCGTCCGACCGCGCGCACCGCATCGGGCAGGACAAGCCCGTGTTCGTGTATCGCCTGATCTGCGTGGACACCGTCGAGGAACGCATCGAGGACCTGAAGGCGCGCAAGGCCGAGCTCGCGCAGGCGGTGCTGGAAGGTGGCGGTACCCGCGACCGGTTGAAGTTCGACGAGGACGATCTGAACGCGCTGTTTGCTGCAGAGTGATGTTTTTCCTCGGGCGTACGCGAGAGGTGGACAGCCAACGCGAAGTCCGGCATCGCCAAACGACCGGGTAATCGTCGCTCGCGCTCACGCCTCAGGACGGGGACCGACGTGCTTGGCGACGTCGAGAATGGCGCGTAGCGCAGCGTTGACGGACGCACTGTCCGGGAAGGCGGCCGCAATCTCCGGCTCGAGGACGACGATGTTAGAATCGGTCAACGCCTTCCTTGCATATTTGCCGCGCACCAGGCCGCCCGGGAAGTCGGACGCCTTGTACTCGTCGCGCAACGTGTCTTTTTCAGCTTTAGGCTTTTTCATATAGTTTTCGCTCCGAAGCAGTGCAACGCCGAGCGCTGATGATACGGACTGTGTCGCCGCGATCGGTGTGAGCGACCACCAGCAGGCGTCCTCCCGAGGAGCGGCCGAAGGTCAGCCACCGCTCCTCGCCCGCCGAGTGGTCCGGATCGGCACCTGTTGCGGACAGCGGATCGAGAAACACGGTACATGCCTCTTCGAAGACGATGCCGTGCTTTTTTGCGTTGGCTGCTGCCTTGACACGATCCCACACGAATTCCATTTCCGGAGTATAGGCGACGGTGGTGGGCCGGCGCGCGTGCTCGCGCCGCCGCTACTTCGGCCTCGGTCCTCGCATGGGCACCGGATGCCCGTAGAGCGTCGTCGGATCGCGCGAAAGCTTGTTCTTTTCGAGCGCGTCGAGGTACGACTGCCAGTTCCTGTCCTGGTGGGTGCCGAGGTCGTGCAGGGTTTCCCAGGAATAGATGCCGGTTGCGTGGCCGTCGGTGAAGCGCAGCAGCACCGCGTAATTGCCGACCGGCTCGATGCCCTGCAACCCGACCTCGCGCTTGCCGGCGACGAGTACCTGCTGGCCCGGGCCGTGGCCCTGCACGTCCGCGGACGGCGAGTACGCGCGCAGGTATTCGGCGGGCAGTGTGAAATGCTCGCCGGAGTCGAAGGTGACTTCGAGCGTGCGCGAGCGCTTGTGCAGCGTGATGTCGGTGGGTTTGGGAGTTGCCATTCGGAAAGTGTGCGTGATTCGTTGGCACTTCAGGGTGATCGGGATCAGCCGACGCCGCAGGAAGGATCCCGCAACGACTGGGTTCCACATTCTGCGCGCGGCAGCCCCGAAATGACGAAGCGCTGTGTTGCTTTCGGTTTGGGGCTTCGTTCGAAGCCGCTGTTGTTGACAGTCAGGCCATGGATGGCCGTTCTGAAGTTGATGGCCGAGCGTGCGTGATCTGATCCAGTCGTCGGGCGAAGCAGCCATCAGGGATGATGGCACCTCAGTGCACCGTCCCGAACCCCGACCCCGTGAAATCGATCCGCGGCGGCTGGCCGGCGACGTCCAGCAGCACCTGCGCGTAGGGCTCGTCGAAGCTCACCGTGGAAATCTCGTCCCAGCCGAAGAACGACGGCTCGCGCAGCCATTCGGCGTCCGGGGTGATCTCCTGCAGGGTGAAGCCGTCTTCCTCGATCCCGAGTGGACGGCCGATGTAGCAGACCTCGTGCTCTTCCTCGGTATCGACGTGCACGCACATCACCGCCGCGTACTCCGCGGTCGCGCGCACCACCTGGGTGATATCGTCGAGCGGGAAGTTGCGCGGCAGTCGGGGATGGATGTTGCGGGCCGCCAAGGCTTTTTCTAGGAACGCGTGATGTCCGTCCGGCGCCTCGACTTCGGTCACGTCGGCCAACCGCATCGCGTACATCCCATCGAAACCGATCTGGTCGCCCACCACCCACATCAACAGCCACTCGCGGCCGATGCCGGCGAGGTAGCCGCAAAAACTGCCGTCCTCGAGGTCGCTGCGCCACACGCGCACGAGTTCGCCCCGCTGCAGCGCGCTGCGCAACCTCGGGCGCGGACTCATCGACTGGAAATTGAGAACCTTGCCCATGGCGCCATTCTAGCCCGGTCAGGCACACCTGTTCGACGCTCGAGCCTCACAGGATATAACGGGAGAGGTCTTCGTTGGACGCGAGATCCTTGAGGGTTTTGTCGACATATTCGGCGTCGATCGAGTAACGTTCGCCGTTTTTGTCAGCAGCTTCAAACGAAATGGTTTCCAGCAGCCGCTCCATCACCGTCTGCAGCCGGCGCGCGCCGATGTTTTCGGTCGTCTCATTGACCTTGTAGGCAACCTCCGCCAGCCTGGCGACGCCCTCGTCGGTGAATTCGAGCTTGACGCCTTCGGTGTCCAGCATCGCGGCATATTGCTTGGTCAGCGCGTTGTGGGGCTCCTTCAGGATGCGCTTGAAATCCTCGACCGTGAGCGCGGAGAGCTCGACGCGGATCGGCAGACGGCCCTGCAGTTCGGGGATCAGGTCGGACGGCTTCGCCATCGAGAACGCGCCCGAAGCGATGAACAGCACATGGTCGGTCCTGACCGCGCCGTACCTGGTCGAAACCGTCGAGCCCTCGACCAGCGGCAACAGGTCGCGTTGCACGCCTTCGCGGCTGACGCCCGCGCCGCCCCAGTCGCTGCGCTGGGCGACCTTGTCGATCTCGTCAATGAACACGATGCCGTTCTGCTCGCAGTTCTCGATCGCCGCGGCGCGCAGTTCGTCGTCGTTCAGGAGCTTGCCCGCTTCCTCGTCGACCAGCAGCGGGCGCGCGGCCTTGATCTTCAATTTGCGCTTCTGCGTCTTGCCGCCGCCGAGGTTCTGGAACATCGAGCGCAACTGCTGCGACATTTCCTCCATGCCGGGTGGCGCCATGATTTCGACACCCACGTTCATGGAAAACTCGAGCTCGATCTCGCGTTCGTCCAGCACGCCCTCGTGCAGTTGCTTGCGGAGCTTCTGGCGCGTTCCGGAATCGGATTCGACCTGCTGGGGGTTCTCGGCGTGCTGGTCCCAGCCGCCACTGCTTTCGCGGCGCGGCAGCAGGGCGTCGAGGATGCGCTCGTCGGCGTGCTCCTCGGCTTGGCTCTTGACGCGCTCCTTGGCGAGGTCGCGGGTCAGCTTGTAGGCAAAGTCGGCGAGGTCGCGCACAATGGAATCGACGTCCTTGCCGACGTAGCCGACCTCGGTGAACTTGGTGGCTTCCACCTTGACGAACGGCGCCTTCGCGAGCGTCGCGAGGCGCCGAGCGATCTCGGTCTTGCCGACGCCGGTCGGACCGATCATCAGGATGTTCTTGGGCGTGACCTCGTTGCGGAAGGCGGGGTCGAGCTGCATCCGGCGCCAGCGATCGCGCAGCGCGATCGCGACCGCGCGCTTGGCCTTGTCCTGGCCGATGATGAAGCGGTCGAGTTCGTTGACGATTTCGCGCGGAGTGAGTTCGCTCATGACGGGAATCGGGAATGGGGAATGGGGAATCGCTTGAAGCGAAGAGCAACGGCGTGGGACAGGTAGCGGGGTGGCGGCAGTGGCTTTGCCGGTTCTCTATTCCCCATTCCCGATTCCCAGCTCTTCGATCGTCACGCTGTGGTTGGTGTAGATGCAGATGTCGCCGGCGATGCCGAGCGCCTTCTCGACGATATCGCGTGCATCCATGTCGGAGTTTTCCATCAGTGCCCGCGCCGCGGCCTGGGCATACGGGCCGCCGGAGCCGATCGCGATCAGGCCGTGCTCGGGTTCCAGCACGTCGCCGTTGCCCGAGATCAGCAAGGATGCTTCCTTGTCCACCACCGCCAGCATGGCCTCGAGCCGGCCGAGGCGCCGGTCGGTACGCCATTCCTTGGCCAGCTCCACGGCGGCGCGGACCAACTGGCCGTTGTGCTTGGCGAGCTTGTCCTCGAACAGTTCGAACAGGGTGAAGGCATCGGCGGTGGCGCCGGCAAAACCCGCCAGCACGTCGGCACCCTTGCCGAGCCGGCGGATCTTTTTCGCGTTGGCCTTCACGATGGTGTTGCCCAAGGTGACTTGGCCATCGCCGCCCAGAACGACCTTTTCGCCCTTGCGGACAGACAGGATGGTGGTGGCATGGAAGGAGTCCATGGTGTTCTCGTATTGGGGGAACGCTGGCCTTTAGGTGGGGCCGGCGGACCGGATAGCAACCCGGACGGGGACGGGAGACGAGGTGACGGGGAGACGAGGAGACGGGGAGACGAGGAGACGGGGAGACGGGAGACGGGGAGACGGAGAGACGGAGAGGGTGAGCAGTGAAGCCGACGGACACCCCCTCACCCCCCTTTCCCGCTCTTCCGCTTCGCCCTTGGGTGCGCGGCGTCGTACACCTTGGCAAGGTGCTGGAAATCGAGGTGCGTGTAGATCTGCGTGGTGCCAATGTCGGCATGGCCAAGGAGTTCCTGCACGGCGCGCAGGTTGCCCGAGGATTCGAGCAGGTGCGAGGCGCAGGAATGGCGCAGCAGGTGGGGATACACGCGTTTCCACACGCCCTGCGCGCGGGCGCGGCGCTTGACCGCCGCACGCACTGCGCCGGGGCTGATCGGCTTGCCGCCGCGGCCGCGGAACACGGGTTCGTCGACGGAAGCGGGCTGCGAGTCGCGCAAGGTCGCGAGCGCAGCCAGTGCCAGGCGCCCCACCGGCACGATCCGGGTCTTGTTGCCCTTGCCGGTGACGCGCAGCAGGCCCTCGTCCGGGTCGAGATCGCGCCAGCGCACGCCGCACAGCTCCGAGACGCGCAGGCCGCTCGAATACAGGAGTTCCAGCAGCGCGTGGTCGCGCCGGGCCAGCGGGTCGACAGCATGCACGTCGACCAGCGTCGCGGCTTCATCGACGTCCAGCACTTCCGGCAGCTTGCGGCGCACCTTGGGCGAGCGCACGCCCGCGGCCGGGTTGTTGCCGATGCGTCCGTCGCGCGCGAGGAAGCGGAAGAAACTCCGGAACGCCGCGAGCATCGCGCGTAGCGAGGGGGGCTCGAGGCCGCGCCGGTGCTCGTCCGCGACCAATGTCTGCAACGCATCGCCGCTGAGGTCGTTCCAGTTGGCGAGGCCAAGTCCGTCCGCAAACCGGACCAGGATCCCGAGCGCGTGCGCGTAGTTGCGCAGCGTGCCCGGCGAGTAGTGCCGTTCGACCTTCAGGTATTCAAGGAAGGCCGCCGTATCGCCTGAGAGCGCAGCGGACATTTCATTCCGCGGCGAAGCGCGAGACCGCGGCATCCAGCGCCTGCGCGATCAGCTTGAGGAACAACGTGCCGATGCCCGGATGGAAGCGGTTGGGGTCCTCGCTGCCGATCGCGAGCATGCCCGCGTCGCCGAGCTTGAGTAGCGCAGCCGAGTGCACCTTGTCCGCGTCGGCGCCGAACAGGCGTTCGAGCTTGGGAGGCGCGAGCCGTCCGCAGGCCGGTTCGCCGCGGGCCAGGAAATCGGCGAACGCCGGCATGGCCTGCGCGCCTTCCGGCACGCCGACCAGCCACGGAACGTGCGGCAGATCGTCCGCGCCGCGGAACAGCACCACGCGCACCAGATCGGTGTGGAAATCCTCGTTGAGGGCGGCCACGAAACTTTTCAGGACATCGGCCAGGTTGTCGTCGCGCAGCAGCCCGACCGTGAGCGTGTGTACGCGCACCATCAGTTGCTCGTTGTCGCCGGCGATCGCGACCAGCTCCGCCAGCCGTCCGTTCAATTCGCGGTTGCGCGCGCGCAGGGTTTCGAGCTGGTAGGCCGCGAGCGATGCGGCGGGACCGTGTTCACGCGGCATCACCAGTTCGGCGGCGACATCCGGAAAGTTCTCGAGGAAGCGCGGATGCTGGCGCAGGTACTCGGCGACGTCCATTGCCTCGATGCTCTGTTTCAGGGTAAGGTCGACCATGCTCATTCGTGGTGGGTGGCGGTTGCGCGAAAGTTTGGATGCGCACCCGGGCGAACGCAAACCGGGACGAGATCTTTCCACCACGGATTTGCACGGACGCACATTGAGCGACCGCTGTTCGGAAAAGTCAGGCCGCGGATGGCCGTTCTGAAGCGGGCGACGCGCGAGTGTCCCGCCAACCGATTCGACTGGCGATGCGGCGATCGGGGATGATCGCAGTCAAATTCCCAACCACTCGCCATCGAACACGAAGGCTGCGGGGCCGGTCATCCACAGCGCGTGGCCCGCGCCCCGCCATTCGATTCGCAGCGTGCCGCCGGGCAGGTCGACGCGCACCTTGCCGGCGACGCGGTCGCGGCGTTGCAG
>JBOHYX010000028.1:0-13785 GCA_050738115.1 Rhodanobacteraceae bacterium | reverse complement strand
TTTCCTTGTCGGCGAAGGCGTGCACGCTTTCGCGCAGAAGGTCGATGTCTTCACCGAGTTGGAATGGATGCATGAGCGCTCCGATTGCGTCCTGGTAGGAGCGCGCCTGCGCGCGACCCCGGTCGCCTGCGAGGCAGGCTCCTACATTATTGTCCCCGGATCCTGCCCAGGAACCGCGCGCTGTCGGCGCCCATGGTCGGCAGCTTGATCTTGCCGACCGCATCGATGCGTTCTTCGGCCATGCGGTCGGCGGCCTTGTAGGTCGGGATCCCGTCGCGATCGGCGATCTGGAAGATGCGTCCGACGTTGTAGTAGATGCCGCGCATCATCCGCATCGCCCGCTCGCGGTTGTAGCCGTCGATCTCGAGCGACACGTTCATCACGCCGCCGGCGTTGACCGCATAATCCGGCGCGTACACGACGCCGCGCTTCGTCAGCTCGTCACCGATCTCGTCGGTCGAAAGCTGGTTGTTGGCGATGCCGCAGATGATCGGCGCCTTGATGCGCTCGATGGTCTGCGCGTTGACGGTGCCACCGAGCGCGCACGGGCTGAACACGTCGCAGTCGACGTCGTAGATGTCATCGACACCCACCGCCTCGCAGCCGAGATCGTCGACGCAGCGCTGCACGGTTTCCTTGTTGATGTCGGTGACGAACACCTTGGCGCCCTGTTCGCGCAGCAGCTTGATGAACTCGCTGCCCGCGTGGCCGGCGCCCTGCACCGCAAAGCGGTACTTGCCGACGTCCTCGTTGCCGTGCTTGTAGTGCAGCGTCGCCATCACGCCCTGCAGCGCGCCATACGCGGTGAACGGCGAGGGATCGCCCGAGCCGCCGTGCACCTGGTGCACGCCGGTCACGTATTCCGTCTCGCGATACACGAACTCCATGTCGTTGACGTCGATGCCGACGTCCTCGGCGGTGATGTAGCGACCGTGCAGCGATTCGATGAAACGGCCGAGCGCGCGGAACAGCGCCTCGGACTTGTCCTTCGCCGGAGCGCCGATGATCACGGCCTTGCCGCCGCCGAGGTTCAGGCCCGCGACCGCGTTCTTGTAGGTCATCGCCCGCGACAGTCGCAGCGCGTCGTTCAGCGCTTCCTCGTCGGTCTTGTACGGCCACATCCGCAGGCCGCCCAGCGCGGGACCCAGCACGGTGTTGTGGATGGCGATGATGGCCTTGAGGCCGGCGTCCTTGCTGTGGCAGAACACGACCTGCTCGTGGCCGGTGGTGGCGATGGTGTCGAAGATCATCGGCTTTGACTCCCTCTGCGCCCGAACGGACGCGAATGGCGGAAGGCGCCTCGAGACGCCGCGAATCGTTGGCTGCGCGCGGGCCGTACCTCGGGTCGGCTCTCACAGCGCAGCGGCGTAGTCTAGCCGGACGCCGCGACAACCGACAGGCGGCTGCTTCCAAAGAAGATGAAAGTACGCGTACAAACCGATGAACGTTCATGGGTTCCGGGCGGGTCCGGGCGCGGTTCCTTCGCACGCCGTCCGGGGCGGGGAGTGCGGCCACGCGTTACAATCTGGATGTTCACACAAAGTTTGGCCAAATCGATGAGTTCTCCCGCTTCCCAGCTTCCCACCCCCGCGCCGGACACCGACACGACGCCGCTGCGCTTCGTCACCGCCGGCAGCCTGTTCGATGGCCACGACGCCGCCATCAACATCATGCGCCGGATCATCCAGTCGCAGGGCGCCGAGGTGATCCACCTCGGCCACAACCGCTCGGTGGAAGACGTCGTGCGCACGGCGCTGCAGGAGGACGCGGACGCGGTGGCGATTTCGAGCTACCAGGGCGGCCACATCGAGTATTTCAAGTACATGGTGGACATGCTGCGCGAGCGCGGCGCCGCGCACATCCGCGTGTTCGGCGGCGGCGGCGGCACCATCACGCCGGAAGAGGGCCACGAGCTCCAGGACTACGGCGTCGAGCGCATCTACCACCCCAACGACGGCATGCACATGGGGTTGGTGCAGATGATCGAGGATGTGGTGGCGCGCGCGCGCAAGGCTCGGGACTCGGGACTCGGGACTCGGGACTCGGGCAAAGAGCCGGGGCTGGGGGCTCGGGATACCGGCCTCGCAGCCGTCGCGAGCGCGGACATCGATGACGAGATCACCGTTGGTCGAATGCTCAGCGCGATCGAAGATGGCGCGTTCTCGGAATCCGAACTCAAAATGTTGCGCAAGCAATGGACTCGCTCTTCCGAGTCCCGAGTCCCGAGTCCCGAGTCCCGGATTCCGACGACGCCAGTCGTCGGAATCACCGGCACCGGCGGCGCCGGCAAGTCGAGCGTCGTCGACGAACTGCTGCTGCGCTTCCTGCATTCCTTCTCCGAGATGCGGATCGCGGTGCTGGCGGTCGATCCGACCCGCCGCAAGGGCGGTGGCGCGCTGCTGGGCGACCGCATCCGCATGAATGCGTTGCGCTCGCACCGGGTGTTCATGCGGTCGATGGCGACGCGGCGCGCGCACGTCGCGACCAGCGCGGTGCTGCACGACTGCATCGCGTTCCTGAAATCCCTGCCGTTCGACCTGGTGCTGGTCGAGACCGCTGGCATTGGCCAGGCCGATACCGAAATCGTCGATCTGGTCGATTTCCCGATGTACGTGATGACCAGCGATTACGGCGCGGCAAGCCAGCTCGAGAAGATCGACATGCTGGATTTCGCGCAACTTGTGGTGCTGAACAAATACGACCGCCGCGGCGCCGAGGACGCGCTGCGCGACGTGCGCAAGCAGTGGAAACGCAACCACACCGCGTTCCAGACGCCGGACGAAGACGTGCCGGTGTATCCGACCATCGCCAGCCAGTTCAACGACCCCGGCATCACCTGGATGTTCGTCAACCTGTGCAGGTTGTTGCGCGCGAAATGGTGTCAGGGACAATTTTCTGGGAAAGGCGTGGGTACTGGGGCGAAGGGATCAAAAATTGTCCCTGACACCATTTCCCTGCACTGCGACTTCAACCCGCACATCGACACTTCGCTCAAGGAACCCCGTGCGACCGTCCTGATCCCCGGCAAGCGCATCCGCTATCTCGCCGAAATAGCCGAACAGGGCCGGGGCATCAACGCCGACGCCAGGCGCATGGCCGAAGCCGCGGCGAAGGCGCAGCATTACTACGAGTCATTGAAGGAGCTGGAAGACCCGCAACTGCCGCGCGCGCTGGATCTCTACGATTCCGGTGCGCTGGTCGCGGGCAGACAAGAAGAGGCCGTCGCTTCGCTCCGGGCCCGCTCCTACAAAAGCAGCCCTGCAGGAGCGGGCTTGCCCGCGACCGACGCCGACAAAGCCCCTGTAGGAGCGGGCCTGCCCGCGACCGGTGCTACGCCGGCCCTCGACCGATCGTTATTGACCCTCCGCCAACGCTACAACGAAGCCATCAAGGAACTGTCCGCCGAAGCCATCCAGCTCCTGCGCGCCTGGCCCGCCTCGCGCGAAGCGGTGCAGAAGGACGTCAACGAATACCAGGTCCGCAACAACACCATCCGCGTGCACAACTATCGCGAAACGCTTTCGCACGAAAAAGTCCCGAAGATCGCGCCGCCCACGACGAACGACTGGGGCGAACAACTCAAATACCTGATGCTGGAAAACCTGCCCGGTGCGTATCCCTACACCGGCGGCGTGTACCCGTACCGCCGCTCCGGCGAAGACCCGACCCGCATGTTCGCGGGCGAGGGCACGCCCGAACGCACCAATCGCCGCTTCCATTACCTCTCCCTCGGCCAGCCCGCATCGCGCCTTTCGACTGCCTTCGATTCCGTCACGCTGTACGGCGAGGACCCGGCGCTGCGCCCCGATATCTACGGCAAGGTCGGCAACTCCGGCGTGTCCATCGCGACGCTCACCGACATGAAGAAGCTCTATTCCGGCTTCGACCTCTGCGATCCCAAGACCAGCGTGTCGATGACCATCAACGGCCCCGCGCCGATGATCCTCGCGATGTTCATGAACACCGCGATCGACCAGCAGGTCGAGAAATACCTGAAGGAAGATCCGGAGCGTTGGGCCGCGGCCGAGAAGACGATCGCGGAACTCCACGGTGGCAACAAAGGCCCGCAGTACCACGGCGACCTGGCGGAGGGGAACGACGGTCTCGGTTTGGCGCTGCTCGGCGTCACCGGCGACCAGCTCGTCGATGCCGAAACCTACGCGCGCATCAAGGCGCACACGATGTCGACCGTGCGCGGCACCGTGCAGGCCGACATCTTGAAGGAGGACCAGGCGCAGAACACCTGCATCTTCTCGACCGAATTCGCGCTCCGGATGATGGGCGACATCCAGCAATACTTCGTCGACCACAAGGTGCGCAACTTCTATTCGGTGTCGATCTCGGGCTACCACATCGCCGAGGCCGGCGCCAACCCCATCAGCCAGCTCGCCTTCACGCTGTCCAACGGCTTCACCATCGTCGAGTACTACCTCGCGCGCGGCATGCACATCGACGACTTCGCGCCGAACCTGTCGTTCTTCTTCTCCAACGGCATGGACCCGGAATACAGCGTGATCGGACGCGTCGCCCGGCGCATCTGGGCGCGCGCGATGCGCGAGCGCTACGGCGCCAACCGCCGCTCGCAGATGCTGAAGTACCACATCCAGACGTCCGGCCGTTCGCTGCACGCGCAGGAAATCCAGTTCAACGACATCCGCACCACCTTGCAGGGGCTGTACGCGTTGTTCGACAACTGCAATTCACTGCACACCAACGCGTACGACGAAGCCATCACCACGCCCACCGAGGAATCGGTGCGCCGCGCGGTCGCCATCCAGCTCATCATCAACCACGAGCTGGGGCTCAACTTCAACGAAAACCCATGGCAGGGCAGCTACGTCATCGAGCACCTCACCGACATGGTCGAAGAGGCCGTGTACAAAGAGTTCGAAGCCATCAGCGACCGCGGCGGCGTGCTCGGCGCGATGGACACCATGTACCAGCGCGGCAAGATCCAGGAAGAATCGCTGTACTACGAGCACAAGAAACACGACGGCTCGCTGCCCCTGATCGGCGTCAATACCTTCCTGCCCAAGGAACACGCCGGCGAAGTCGCGACCAAGATCGAACTCATCCGCGCGACCGAAGGCGAAAAGCGCGAGCAGATCGAGAACGTCGAGTCGTTCCGTAGGGCCCGCAACCGGCTTGCGCCGTCAGGCGAAACCGGCCACAGCCACGCCATCGACTCCGCTGACGCGCCGGTGAAGCAGGTCCACGATGGCCACGGCCTCCGCTACCTCCAGGACACCGCCCGCGAACGCCGCAACGTGTTCGAAGCGCTGATGGAAGCGGTGAAGACCCACTCGTTGGGGCAGATCAGCCACGCGCTCTATGACGTCGGCGGCGAGTATCGTCGCAACATGTAGAACCGTCGGCGACAACTCGCTGTAGGCAGCTTGTCCCTTCTCCCGCCGGGAGAAGGTGGCGCGCAGCCGGATGAGGGTCCGGCCGGGCACGCGAGATGCAACAAAATAAGCTCGTCATTCCGGGGCGGCCTGCAGCTTCATCGCAGGCCGAACCCGGAATCCAGCTTCTTTCCTTCGCCGAAGCCCAGCGGTCGGGAGTCGCCACGTGAAGACAACGCGCTACTTCCAAGCCACCCGAACGCGCTCCGATCGCGTCTGGATCCTCGACGAATGGATCGCGCGAACCATCGCCAACCCGAGCGACGATTCGTCCAGGCTGACGGCCGCATCCGCTGCTGGGCGCGCGTGCCGGAAGCAGATGGCCGGTATCTGCGTGTCGTGTTACTGTCCGACGGACAAACGGTACACAACGCCTTCTTCGACCGAGGCTTCGTGCCATGAAGATCAAATACTTCCAGGACACCGATACGCTGTACATCGAGTTCGGCAGCGGCCAGATCGCCGAGAGCCGCGATCTGGACGAGAACACCCTCATCGAGTTCGACGAGCAGGGACGAATCTGCGCGCTAACCATGGAACACGCAAGCCAGCGCACCGACATTCCGGGATTCTCGTACGAACAGATCGCGGCGTGAGGTCGACAACGGGCACGGCCTGCGGTATCTCCAAGACACCGCCCGCGAACGCCGCAATGTATTCGAAGCGCTGGTGGAAGCCGTGAAGACCCACTCGCTGGGGCAGATCAGCCATGCGTTGTACGATGTGGGTGGCGAATATCGCCGGCAAGGAGGTGGACCGGCTTGCCGAGGTCTATCAGGAAGGTTATCTGGTCGACAACTTCAAGGGCCGCGTGGCGCTGGATGTCGAGTGGAACGCAAAGGATGGCAATCTGGATCGCGACTTGTCAGCGTACCGGGCGTGGCACGAGGCGGGCGTCATCTCGTCGGCCGTGTTGATCACCCAGGATCGTATCGCGCTCAAAAAACTGGCAGAACGTTTGTGGGTCGAGTATCAGGCGACTTTGCCGAAAGCCAGGCGCGGCGCAAAGCTTCCGATTGATCTCGGCACCTCGACCACCACGAATCTTGAAAAAGCAGCTTTGCGGGTGCGACGTGGCGTGATGGGCACGTGTCCGCTGTTGATCGTGGCCGCAACACAGGCCACATGGAATGGTCAGCCTTGCTCCGCGGCCTGAAACAGGTCAGCGGTGGGCGCAGCATTCCCCCGGCCACGCGGGCGCATGGATGTTTCCGCGGCTTGCAGCAGGGATCGCACGCGCTGGATGGAGTAACCCGTGGCTTCGGCAAGTTGCCGAACACTGCGTCCAGCTTGATACATGCCGCGCAGCCTGTCGCCGATGGCGTTGATCCGGTCCTGTGAGAGGCGCTCGTTCGGATACAACGGCGGCAGGATCGCGCCACCTTCGTAGCCTTTGTGCACACGGCCTCGTGGTTGGACTTCCTCGGCGGCTTCGTCACCCCACGCGCTCCAGCCAGTGCGGGGGTGTCGCGCAAAGAGTTCCAGATATGCTCCTGGCGAACATGCTTCGATCAGATCGTATTGCTCGTCGGGCTTGCGGGAATGTTCCCGCTTGCGTGTTTCGATCATGTTGACCTGCGAGCGGCCCGGCGCGAGTGTACGCATCGAGCCATGCACACCGAACAGCAGCAATTCCGTGACGTTGCGAAAATAGAAGCCGACGCCACGACCATCCGGCCCGCCATCCTTGCGACGTTTGGCCCACACGATGTTGCTGAGGTAGCGAAAGCCCCACGCGCTCATTACATCGAGACCATCGGGCAGCAGCGCATTTGGGACCCACAGGTACAGGTGTGCGTTGGGCGCAAGGATACTTTTCACGTCCAGCGCGAGGATCGATTCCAGCGTCATGGTGGAATAGCGATCCAGCCGCCGGTGCTCGGGGGCGACCTTTCCGGTACGGTTGGCGAATCGCCACGGCGGATCCGCGAGAACCGTGGAAAAGCCGCCGACGATGCGAGGCAGGGTGGGCGGTTCCAATTGCGCGCGAAGCGGTGTGGTGACCATGTGCGCCATCCTAGCAGGAAAGATCCAAATAAAGATCTACTCTTTACCTGACCGGACAACCATATTGGGGCCGCGTCTCACCACGCGAAACACAGGCAAACCAGGGGTCAGAGTCGATTTTCGAGAAGATCGGGTGTGTCGGGTCGCGACTTTTGCGGGCGGCCGATTTTGTTCGGGCCGACTTTGCGGCCCAGTTGGGCTTCGATGGCCCGGCGGAAGCGGTCGGGGCCGTAGATGTGTTGGTGCTGGAGGTGCCGGCGGATGGCGTCGGTTTCTTGCGGATCGATCGCCTGCATCACCAGTTCGCGGTAGCTGGTGCGCCGTTCGCGCGGGTCGCGGCCGAGGCCCAGCATGGCGGGATGCGGAGTGATCAGCGGATCCGGCACGCCGAGGGCGTGGTGGTGAAAGCTGGACCAGCGATAGTCGGCCGGATCGGACACCATCTTCGCGCGCACCGGATTGAGTTCGATGTAGCGCTGGCACTGCAGCAGGTGACGGGCGTCGCTAACCAGGCTCGCCTTGTAGCGGCCCTCCCACAGGGTGCCAGTGCGACGGTACCGATCATTGATGTAGCGGACGTAGCGCCGTCCCAGTGCCTGCATGGTGCGCCCGATGCGGCCTGAGGTGTCGGGTGTCATCAACAGGTGCACGTGGTTGGTCATCAGGACGTAGGCGTGGACGGCGCAGCCCTCACGCGCGGTGACGTCGCGTGGATCCTGCAGGTAGCGGATGTAGTCGATCCCGGTGAAGAAGCACGGCCTGCGATCGTTGCCACGCTGGACCACGTGCTGCGCGATGCCGGGCAAATCGAGCCGGCAGGACCTGGGCATGCTCGCATCCTTGAAGGGTCGGAAGCGGCATGATGGGCCCGGGATCTGCCCCGGCGTATCGGGGGATGCCGACGCGGATCGTCAGGGAAAGTCGACTCTGACCCCGGTTTTACGGCGAGAGTATAGTCGGGAGCCGTTTGTTTGGGCTTGGCGCCGGCGTGTTCGTATGCTGGAAAAGTGAGCCTGAGCGTTTTGTAGGCACATCGCCGTGCGCCATCCTCTGCACCCCATTCTGGCCCACTTTCCGGTGGCCTGCTGGTCACTTGCCACGATCGCGGACATCGCGAGCCCGCGCTACGGGCCGCCGGCCTGGCACTTGGCGGGCACACTGCTGTGGATTGGGTTACTCATCGCGATACCGACCATTCTTGTCGGCTTGTTCGAGCTGATTCAGGGCCCGCGAGAACCTGCGCCCGTACGTGCCGGCTTCACGCACATGGGGGTCATGGTCTTGGCCTTCCTGCTCTATGCCGTGAGCCTGCTGCTGCGCGTTCATGAAGGGCACATCATCTCTCCCGGTGTCGCGGCGCGAACGCTCAGTGTCATCGGTTTCGTACTTTTACTGGTCGGTGGTTGGCTCGGCGGTACCCTGGTCTACGGCTACGGTGTGGGTGGGGGAAAGGGTCGACCAAAAGCGGACGGGGGTAATTAAGCGGCGAATTACAGGAGGGGCGCTGACTTCGTTGGTGATACAACGCAGACGGGGAGCGCCGACGGCTACCATGGCGTCATGTCCAAGCTGCTTCTGAACCTGCGCAACGTACCCGATGACGAGGCCGACGACGTGCGTGCGCTGCTCGACGCGAAGCGGATCGCATTCTACGAAACCACCCCAAATCCCTGGGGCATCTCGGCCGGTGGAATCTGGGTGACGAAAGACGCCGACTTCGCGGAGGCCAAGCTCGCGTTCGACGATTACGAGCGGGAGCGCAGCGTCCGCGTGCGTGCCGAATACGCCGCTGCCAAGCGCGCAGGCACCGCGGAGACGTTCGTCAGCATGCTTCGTGCGGACCCGCTGCGCGTCGTGATGGCGGTGCTGGCCATACTCCTCGCGTTGGGCGTGGTGGCGCTTCCGGTCATCCTGATGCACGGTTAAGAGAGAATAAGCGGCCGCAACGGGAAGCAAATCGTCCTTGACGCCATTTCCGCTATGGAGCTGGCGCCGGCCCCGGAATGACGATTCAAATTTTTGCGCGAGCGCCTGCCCCTCGCGCGGGGTTGAGAGGCCGATCACGCCCCGAACCCCGGCGGACGCTCGCCGGCGACCTTGAGTTTGTGCTCCATGGCCAGCCCGACGCGCGCAATCGTGCCTTCGTCGAACAGGCGACCGATCAACGTGACACCGTAGGGCACGCGGCGCGGTGGATCGAAGCGTGGCAGCGGGTGCGCCGGGTCCGGTGCCCAGTCGCTGCGCGCCTGGGAGATGTGCACGAATCCGATACGCAAGGTCAGCGACGGTTGTCCGGTGTTGTTGGCTATGACCAGCATTTCATCGCGCAACGACGGCACCAGCAGCAGGTCCACGCTGGACATCAGCCGGGCCATTTCCTCCGCGACCTTGCGCCGCAAGCGGTCGGCCTGCACGAAGTCCACCGCGGACAAGAAGCGCGCCTCGCGGAACAGGTTCGGCCACGCGTCGGAGGTCTGCACCGTCAGCTCGTTGTCCTTGCCGCTCAGGGTCAGTTCCTCGAACGCCGCGGCAGCCTCGGCAAACAACATGCAATTGAGGCTGTCGTAGGGCCAGTCCGGCAGGCTGACTGGCGTCGGTTGCAAACCGAGTTCATGCAAGGTCTCCAATGCCGCGCGATCGGCCGCGGTCGCCGGTGGCTCCTTCATCCAGGCCGGGAAGTAGCCGACCTTCAACCCCTTCACCGGAGCCGAAGCGTCGTAATCCAGGTGCGCGGGAACACTGGCCACGTCGCCCGCATCGGGGCCGCTGATCGCACGCAACACCAGCATGGTGTCCTCGACCGTGGGCGCGAGTGGACCCAGTTTGTCCAGGCTCCAGCACAAGGTCATGGCGCCGCTGCGCGGCACCCGGCCGAAGGTCGGACGCAAGCCGGTCACGCCGCAGCGCATCGCCGGATCGATGATGCTGCCCTGGGTTTCGCTGCCGATGGCAAACGCGACCAAGCCGGCAGCGGTCGCCGCGCCCGGACCCGCGCTGGAACCGCCGGAACCTTCCTCGGGCACCCACGGGTTCATGGTCTGTCCGCCAAACCAGATGTCGTTGAGCGCCAGCGCGCCCATGCTCAACTTGGCCACCAGCACCGCACCGGCATCGTTGAGGCGCTTGACCACGGCGGCGTCATCGGCTGGCACCCGGTTGCGGAACGGCGCCGCGCCAAACGTGGTGCGGATCCCGGCGGTGTCGAGCAGGTCCTTGGCGCCCCACGGAATGCCGTGGAGCGGGCCGCGATAGTGACCGTCGGCGATCTCGCGGTCGGCCTGCCGCGCCTGCGTGAGGGCGTGGTCTTCCAGCAGGGTGATGACGCAGCGCAGCTCGGGGTTGAAACGCTTGAGGCGCGCGAGGTAGATCTTCGTCAAGCGCTCGGACGTCAGCTTGCGCGTGCGCAGCCACTGGCCCTGCGCCGCGACGCTGGCGAAGGCGATGTCCACATCGCGCGCAGGCAGCGGGCCGGCATCCGCGGGCGCGGGTTCGAACCGGTCATGCGCGGGTCCGACGACATGACCGGGCAGTTCGGGATTCCACACCGTGGCTGGCGCGAGGCCTGCCTCCAGCGTGATCCGCTTCGGTCCGACCCGCCGTTCCATCGTGCCCGCCATCGCGGTCCGCCAACTGGAGGCGGCTTGCTCCCGATGCGCCTCGCTCATGCTCACCTGCATGAGCTTTTCGGCTTCGGCAAACGTCTTTTGGGTGATCGCCGGACCGGTGCCCTCCCCGGTGTTGAAGGCAGGCGTTGCCCCCGGTACGGCTTCGGTCGGGGCGGTTTGCGCCTTGAGCTTCCATGCGGCAAGCATGCCCGCCAGGGCAAGCGGCGTACGGACGAGGAAATCGCGGCGTGCTTTCGTGCGCTTGATCGTTTTCATTTGATCGTTTTCATGAGTATTCCACAGACCAGAATCGGAGTGCGCTTTTCGATGCGCATCGGGCAGTGCAATCCTACTGAGGATGGAAGCACCACCCGCAATGATGGGGCGCCGACCTACATGAGACTCCATGCAGTGCGATCCCAACTCGCCCCACCGCGTTCCGCACCACCTCATCCAGCGTGGACGAGATCGGCTCGTTCCGGATCGGTTGGCCTTTTGCTGCTGGGCGCTCAGTCCATGGTTGGCTCGACAATGTTGCATATCAGCCGCAACACTTCTGGCAGCGACGCTGATGGGCTTCGCTTTGCGAGGCGGATGCGCTGCCGCCGGAGAAGGGGGGGTGTGATTGAATCAACCAACACAGCGCGTTCCTCAGACCCTAGACAATTTGGACGAGCGCCCGACGCGCACGACGTGCCGGGCGAGCTTCGCGTAACATCGGGTCATGCCAATCATCTCGACCTTCTTCGGCATTGTTGTTCGGATGTACTTCGATGACCATGCGCCCCCACATATCCATGTGGCGTACCAGGGCCACGAGGCACAAGTCGCACTTTCGGACGGCAGCATTCTGCGAGGTTCGCTGCCGAAGCGCGCGTCTGGGCTGGTGAAGCAGTGGTGTCTGGATCACCGCGCCGAATTGGAAGAGAATTGGTCCAAGGCCCAAGCGTTGCAACCGCTGGAGCGTATCCCGGGAGCCGACAATGATTAAACTCGTCGCCATCGAACCGAAAGAAGGAACGTCCCTTTTGCTGCGCTTCTCCGACGGCACCTGGGGTGTGTTCGATTTTGCGCGCTACGTCGATGCCAACACGGAGATGACAGCACCCTTGCGCAACCCCGCATACTTCCGGAAATGTTTCATCGAAGCCGGTGCACTCGCCTGGCCCAACGGATTCGACCTGAGCGCGGAATCACTGCAACGCAAACTCAAGGACGGCGGCGGCCTGCAGAAGAACAAGTCGGCGGCGTAGCGAGGCAGCGGAAGCAGGGTCAGCGTCCACGTTCCAGTGGGCTGTCGAATTCTTCGATGGTGACCCCAGTTGGCGCGTGGTCGCTGGTGCGTTCCTATCCGCGCACGTCCCGATCCACGCCTGCGGATTGAAGGCGTCGTGCCGCAGCAGGGCTCAAGAGACTGTGGTCGATCCGCAGGCCGGCATCCCGTGCAAACGCGTTGCGCAGGTACTTCCAGAACGTGTAGATGCGCGCGTCCGGATGCAGCGCGCGCAGCGTGTCGGTCCAGCCTTGCGCCAGCAGGTCCCGGTACGCCGCGCGCACCTCGGGCCGAAACAGCGCGTCGTCCACCCAGCGCTCCCGCGCGTACACGTCGAGTTCCGTCGGGATCACGTTGAAATCTCTGGCGAGGGCCGCAGGTACGCCGGAATCAAGAAGATCACGCGCGTGGGCCGCAAGACGCTGGAACCAGCGCAGCTTGTAGTCGAATTTCGGACCGGGCGCAGGGTTGCCGTTGGGCAGGTACAGGCACCCGACGATGATTCCCCTCACGCCCGCTTCCAGGTATCGGCTTTGCACGCCATCCGGATCGCCGGCCAGAGTCCGCCGGCGTTCCACGGGATCGCAGCCCTTGGCGAGAATCGCCACGCCATTCCAGCTCTTCTGCCCGTGCCACACCGCGCCGTAGCCCGCTTCACGGAGCGCGGCCACGGGGAACTGCTCCTGCGGTGCCTTGAGCTCCTGAAGGCAGACGATGTCCGGCGACTGCTGCTCGAGCCAGCGAAGCAGCACGCGTAATCCGCGCGCGAATGCGGTTGACGTTGTAGGCGGCGATCTTCATGGCTCGCATCAAACGCAAAATCGGGCTCGCGGTGCACTGTTTGGTCCGATCGTCGGCTTCCGCTACCTGCCGATTCTTCGCGATCCAGTTTTGCGGCCGCGCCGGGGCAGGATGGTGGCACGCGGCGGAATGAGCCGTGACCGTGCTGTCGCTGCCGATCAAACAGAGTGGGCGCAGGACGTTCGAGCGTCCGGTGGTGCGATCAAAAACTCGCACGAGGCCGACACGCTGTCGCGGAACTGCCAATTGCCGGAAGGCGAATGCGCGATGCTACAGCCGAACCGCCTGATCGACATCCTCGAGCGGGCCCTGAGGCGCTTGTTCGAGGCCCAGCAAGAGCGGTGGAACTGAGTGATGTTCGACGTCAAGTGCTGGCGCGCGGCAGTGACGTAAGCGATCCACAATGACAAGGAGCATGTGGCCAGCGTACTTCGGGGGGTCTGACGTTCAAGCCGGTCGCGTGCCGCGGCACGACGGGTATTTTGGACAGCCCCAGAACACATCGCGCGTGCGGCGGTTGTTGCGCTTGATCATCGGCGTTCCGCACTTGGGGCAATCGGGAACGGCCGGGTGAGATTGTGCAACTACGCTTGGCACGTCGCGAACGGGCGGACTCGCTGTTTGAGCGTTGCGAACCATGGCGAGCAACGCTTCCCCGTGGATGAGTTCGATCGGCTTTCCTTCAACGAAACGT
>JBOHYX010000027.1:0-13814 GCA_050738115.1 Rhodanobacteraceae bacterium | reverse complement strand
CGATCGAGCAAGCGGCGGCTTGGTTGACCGGGGATGCGGCCACCTCGGCGCGGCGCATCGCCGAGGCGCTGCGCGATCCCGCCTCGCTGCTGACCAAGGCCGCCACGTTCGCCGACACCCGACGCAATCGCGAAGCCGTCAGCCGCGCACTGGTCCGGCTCGCCCGGCGCAACAGCAGCCAGGCGCAAGCGTCCTGGCAATCGCTGTCGCGGCGGTTCGCATTCGACACCAGCGAGCGCGACTGCGTGTTGGCAGCATTGGCACTGTACAACGCGGTCGATTTCGGGCCCGATGCCATCGGGCGCCTCGCGGCGTTGCCGGCCGCGGCGCAAACCGATGCGACGCGCGAGTGGCGGGTCCGGGTGGCCGTCGCGCAAGGCGATTGGACAGCCGCCGAGGCCGCCATCACCGCGCTGACGCCCGCGGAAATGCAGCACGACGAATGGCGCTACTGGCAGGCGCGGATCGCGCAGAAGCTCGGCGAAACCGCCACGGCGCGCGCCGACTACACCGCGCTCGCGCAGCACGCGACGTTCTACGGCTTTCTCGCCGCGGACCAGGCCAACCTGCCCTACTCGATCTGTCCCGAGCCCATTCCCGCGAATGCCACCGCACTCGGCGAGGTCCGTGCCGATCCGGGGCTGGTGCGGGCGTTCGAGTTCTTCGCGCTGGGGATGCTGCCGAATGCGCGGCGCGAATGGAACCGCGCGTTCGCCAATCTCGCGCCCGACGAGCAGCGCCAGGCAGCGGCGCTGGCCTCGCGCAGCGGCTGGTACGACCGCGCGGTCTTCGCATTCGGCAGCAAGCCGGCGGACCTCCAGTACTACGACCTGCGCTTTCCGCTCGCGGACAGGAACCGCGTGCTGAACGCGGCCCGCAGTGCCGGCATCGATCCGTCCTGGGCGTACGCGATCATCCGCGCCGAAAGCGCGTGGCAGACCGATGCGCAATCGGGCGCCGACGCACGCGGCCTGATGCAGTTGCTGCCGGGCACGGCGCAATTGATCGCGCGCCGCAGCGGCCTGCCCTACGACGGCAGCGCCAGCCTGTACGATCCCGACATCAACATCCCGCTCGGCACCCAGTACCTCGCCAACCTGGCGGCGCGCTTCGACGGTAGTCCGTGGCTGGCCTCGGCCGCTTACAACGCGGGCCCCGGCAACGCGCAGCGCTGGGTGAACACGCGCGGCAACCTCGACCCGGAAGCCTTCATCCTCACGATCCCGTTCAACGAAACGCGCGACTACGTCACGCGGGTGCTGTCGTTCGCCACCCTGTACGGCTGGCGCATCCACGGCGCGCCAGTACCGGTATCCTCGAGATTGCCCGCCATCGGCACGGCGTATGACCCTGCGATCGACCCGGTCCGCAAACAGGTCGTGTGCCGTGCAACGACGCCGGTACCCGCGGCGTCCGCGGCGCCGGTCGCCACCACAGGGAGCGCGTCACGATGAGTACCAAACGCTACGTCGTCCTGGGGGGCACGGGGTTCATTGGCAGCCGCCTGCTCGCGAGCCTCGCCGCGACTGATTGCCGCGTCACGGTCCTGAGCCGCAACCGCGAATTCCGACGCGGGATCAACGTGCTGCCGAACGTGCGCTCCGTCAGCATTGATGTATACGATCGCGCCGCGCTGGCCAAACACGTCGCCGGCCACGACGCGGTCGTCAATCTCGTGGGCATCCTCAACGAAACCGGCGGCGCGACCTTCACCCACGCGCACGTCGACCTGACGGCCACCCTGATCGCGGCCTGCCGGCAGGTGGGGGTCCGCCGCATCCACCTGATGAGCTCGCTGAATGCGGGAAGCCGCGCCTCGAAGTACCTGAAGACCCGTGGCGAAGCCGAAGCGCAGGTACGCAACTCCGGGCTGGACTGGACGATCTACCGGCCGAGTGTCGTGTACGGCGAAGGCGACACGCTGGTGTCGCGGTTCGTGAAGCTGATGGGCATGGGTCCGGTGCTGCCGCTAGCGCAGCCGCACGCGAAGTTCCAGCCGGTGTACGTCGGCGACGTGGCCGACGCGATCGGTCACTGCCTCGCCGACCGGGCGAGTATCGGCAGCATCCGCGAACTGTACGGGCCGGACACGCTGGAACTCATCCAGATCGTCAGGATGATCCGCGACGTCGCCGGTCTGCGCCGCGCGATCTGGCCGTTGCCGTCGGTGCTGGGACGCATGCAGGCCATGGCGGCGGAACTGATCCCCGGCAAACCCTTCTCGCGTGACAATTTCGCCTCGCTCAGCGTGGACTCGGTCGGAACGCAGGACGGCTTCGCCGGCCTCGGCATCACGCCGCGACGCTTCGCCGCGATGCTGCCGGTGGTCCTCGGGCGGTTCGCGCGGGCGCGCGCGCTCAACCGTGCGCGCATGACCCAGGAAGCCTGATCGGTGCCGCCGGCCGGCTTCCGCGTCTACCTGGTCGGCGGGGCGGTACGCGACGAACTGCTGGGTCGCCCGCACGGCGACCGCGATTACGTGGTGGTCGGCGCGACGCCGGACGACATGCTCGCGCTCGGCTACAAGCCGGTCGGCAAGGACTTCCCGGTGTTCCTGCACCCCGACACCGGCGCGGAACACGCGCTGGCGCGCACCGAACGCAAGACCGGCCCGGGCTACCACGGCTTCAGTTTCCATGCCGCGCCAGATGTGACGCTGGAAGACGATTTGCGACGCCGCGACCTCACCATCAACGCGATGGCACGCGACGAAACGGGCGCGCTGGTCGACCCCTGCGGTGGCGCGAAGGACCTGCGTGAGCGCGTGCTGCGACATGTGTCATCGGCGTTCGCCGAGGATCCCGTGCGCATCCTGCGGATCGCGCGCTTCCTCGCACGCTTCGCGCCGCTTGGGTTCCACATCGCCGACGAGACCATGGCGCTGATGCGCGCGATGGTCACCGATGGCGAAGCCGCGCATCTCGTGCCCGAGCGCGTGTGGGCCGAAACCCGCAAGGCGCTCGCCGAACCCGCGCCGTCGGCATTCCTGCGCGCGTTGTACGAATGCGGCGCGTTGGCGGTGCTGTTTCCCGAGGTCGACGCACTGTACGGCGTGCCTCAATCCCCGGCGCACCACCCCGAAATCGACAGCGGCATCCACCTCGAACTGGTGCTGGATGAAGCGGCGCGACTCGCACCCGGCAACGACCTCGCGGGCTTCTGCGCCTTCACGCACGATCTCGGCAAGGCGCTGACGCCGGTGGACATCCTGCCGCGTCACATCGGCCACGAACATCGTGGGCTCGCGCCCGTACAGGCGCTGTGCGAACGGCTGAAGGTGCCGACCGAATACGCAGAGCTCGCGGCGTTGACCTGCCGCTATCACCTCGACGCCCACCGCGCGCTGGAATTGAAGCCTGCGACCGTGCTCGCACTGCTGGAAGCCTTCGACGCCTTCCGCCGGCCAACGCGGATCGAGCCCTTCTTCGTCGCCTGCACCGCCGACAAGCGCGGCCGGCTCCAGCACGAGCACGACGCCTATCCGCAGGCCGACTTCCTGCGCGCCGCGCGCGCCGCCGCGACCGCCGTCACCGCGCAACCGTTCGTCGAAGAGGGCCTGCGCGGACCCGCGGTCGGCGATGCCGTGCGCAAGGCGCGCATCGCGGCGATCAGGGCGGTGCCCAAGCCCTGAGCGGCGCCCGCCGGGTGCCCGCGGTCCGGGCGCAACCAGCGCAGCGCGCATGGCTTCATGCGTTCCGGTTGCTTGCGGCGGGACGACGCATGGCGTAGCGTGGCGACACGGGCTGCGGGCCGACCGGTTGCTGCGCGCGGCGAGTCCTGAGTGCGTGCGATCCAGCATCCAGCGGCGCGTCAGCCGCACGCAGGAGAACCAGCATGCCGGAATCCGCCATCCATTCACCCGAACCCACCACGTTGTACCGCACGCCCGCCGATGCGATGGCGGCGCCCGCCGAGAAACTCGCCTACGTCGTCATGCTCGATCCGGACGGCCTGGCCGTAGTCGACACCGATACCGGGTCCGCCGATTACGGCAAGGTCGTGGGTTCGTGGGAGGCGCCCCGCCACGAGCAGCCCGACGAGTTCCACCATTTCGGCTGGGACATCTGCAGTTCCGCGCTGGGCGGCGGCCATGCCGGACACCATTGCCACGATCGTCGCTATCTCGTGATTCCCGGCATCCGTTCGTCGCGCATCTACGTGCTGGACACGCAGCCCGATCCCCGCCGTCCCAAGCTGGTCCACACCATCGAGCCCGAGGAAGTGCTGGGCAAGGGTCGCTACAGTCGCCCGCACACGATCCACTGCGGGCCGGATGGCCTGTTCGTCAGCGCGCTGGGCTCCGGCAGCGCCGACGGCAACGACGGCCCGGCCGGCATCTTCACGCTGGATCACTCGAGTTTCGCGGTGACCGGCCCGTGGGAGCTCGACCGCGGCAGCCAGCGGATGGCCTACGATTTCTGGTGGCACATGGATGCGGGCGTGCTGGTCGCGAGCGAGTGGGGACCGCCGCACCTGTTCGAGAACGGCGTCGTGCCCGAGGCGTTGCTGAAGCACCAGTACGGGCACCACTTGCACTTCTTCGATCTGGCGACGCGCCGTCACATCCAGGAAGTCGACCTTGGCGACCAGTACCAGATGACGCTGGAAGTGCGCCCCGCGCACAATCCCCACGCCACCCATGGCTTTGTCGGCGTCGTGATCGATGCGACGGATCTATCGGGCTCCGTATGGACGTGGTTTCGCGATGGCAACACCTGGAAAGCCGAGAAAACGATCCACATTCCGGCGGTGCCGATGGCCGCCGACAAACTGCCACCGCTGCTCCAGGGTTTCGGCGCCGCGCCCCCGCTCGTCACGGACATCGGGCTGTCGCTGGACGACCGTTTCCTGTACGTCGCCTGCTGGGGCACCGGCCAGATCCTGCAATACGACGTATCGGATCCGCACCATCCGCGCCAGACCGGCAGCATCGAGGTCGGCGGGCTCGTCCATCATGCGGACCACCCATCCGGCGTCGCGTGGACGGGCGGACCGCAGATGGTCGAAATCAGCCGCGACGGGCGCAGGCTCTACAGCACCAATTCGCTCTACAGCACCTGGGATACGCAGTTCTATCCCGGCCCGATCCCGGGCGTGATGCTGAAGGCCGATTGCGATCCCGCGGGCGGCATGCGCATCGACCGTGACTTCTGCGTCGGGTTTCCGGGCCATCGCGCACACCAGGTTCGCCTCGAAGGCGGCGACTGCTCGACCGATTCGTTCTGCTTTGCCTGACGCGGTCGCGCGCCGGATCGGACGCAGTGCGGAGCGGTGCACGCGATGAAAATCCGCGACAGCGGCATGCCGGACGCGACGACGTGGGAAGGCTTCTTCGAGCCGCGCCGCGTGCTTGCGCAACTGGCGTTCAACGACGGGCAGAGCGACGTTGCCGAGTTTGGCTGCGGTTACGGCACGTTTACGGTCGCCGCGGCGGCGCTCACCACCGGCACCGTACACGCATTCGACATCGATCCGGTGATGGTGGATGCAGTGGCCCAGCGCGCAGCGACCGGGGGACTCGCCAACATAAACGCGGCCCTGCGGGATTTCGTCGCCGATGGCACGGGCCTGCCCGATGCGTCGGTCGACTATGCGATGCTGTTCAACATCCTGCACGCGGACGATCCGCTCGGCCTGTTGCACGAAGCACATCGCATCCTGCGTCCCGGCGGCACGGTCGCGGTGATCCACTGGATTCACGACGCAGCGACCCCGCGCGGCCCGGATCTCGCCATCCGCCCGCGCCCGGAACAATGCGCGGCATGGCTGCGGCGGGCTGGTTTTGACGTGGCGGTGCCGATGATTCCACTGCCGCCTTGGCACTACGGCCTGGTCGGCGTGAAGCGCGCGGTCGCCCGCCCGGGCACACCGCGGTGACCCGTCACGGCCAGCCTCCCACGGCGCATAATGGTGGAAGTGTCAGCAATGGGAAGGAGCACACGATGAACTCGAATCAGGCATCCGCGCCGCAGCACGCGGCGACGGGTGTACCGCCGGCAGCAGCAACCCAGGTGGCAAGGATGCGCGCAGCCATCGATCGCGCGGTGGCGGTGGGGCCAAGCTTCCTGCGCGGCGATGTCGACGCCAACCACATGGCCAACACGATGGTCGGCGCGGTGCGCGGCTATGTCGACCAGGAACGCGCCGCGGGCAGCGATGGCGCGCCGCACGACAACCAGGCACGTGAGCTGCAAGGCATCCTCGCCGAGCTCATGACGTGCGGTTCGGGATTCCTGGCGGGTCGCTGCGACGCCGCCTGCGTCGCCCGCACCATGACGCAGATGGTCCGCGCATTCGGCGTGCACTGACGCGCCACGGCATTCCGGACGCGCGCAAGCCTGCGCGAACTGGCGACGCGGGCGACAATCAGGCGCGTGCGCGCAACAGCGCGTCGGCGCCCTGTTCACGCAACCGCCGTGCGACTTCCGCGCCGAGCGCTGCGGGATCATCGCCACCCGCGTCCGCGCGCAGCAGCCGCCCGTCACGAGCATCGCCGAGCAGGCCGGAGAGGCGCAGCGTGCCGTCCGGCTCCATTTCACACCATGCCCCGAGCGGCATCGTGCAATCGCCACCCAGTGCGGCGTTGAGCGCGCGCTCGGCGCTGACGCTGCGATGCGTCGCGGCATCGTCGAGCATCGCGACGCGTTCGATCACGCTCGCATCGTCCGCGCGCGTCTCCACCGCGATTGCGGCCTGCCCCGGCGCCGGCAACCATGCCGGTGGCGCCAGCCGCGCACGGATCCGCGCGGCGTGTCCCATCCGCTGCAAGCCCGCGACCGCCAGCACGATCGCCGCGTAGTCGCCGCGGTCGAGCTTGGCAAGCCGCGTGTCGACGTTGCCGCGCAAGTCGGCGATTTCGAGGTCGGAACGATGCGCGCGCAGTTGCGCGGTGCGCCTGAGCGAGGACGTGCCGACCCGCGCGCCGGGCGGCAGCGCATCCAGCGACGCGAAATCGTTGCTGACGAAGGCGTCCGCGCAGTCGGCACGCGCAAGGATTGCCGCGAGCGTGAAACGCGGTTCGAGATGGGCCGTCACGTCCTTGAGCGAATGCACCGCGAGATCGGCGCGGCCGTCGGCCAGCGCGACCTCCAGTTCCTTCAGGAACAGGCCCTTGCCGCCGATCGTGGCCAGCGAGCGGTCGAGCACCTCGTCACCGCGCGTGGACAGCGGCAGCAGTTGCACCGCGAGTCGTGGATGCGCATCGCGCAGCCGCTGCGCAACGTGTTCGGCCTGCCACAGGGCGAGCCGGCTCTTGCGGGTGGCGACGCGGAGCAATGGATCGGACATGCGGTCAGTGCGGATGCGTGAACGTTCCAGTATCGCACCGATTACGGATTGGGTGTTTCCGCGCGTAGCCGCGCCCATGTCAGGAACCGCCGCCCGAATGCCGGAACGCGCCATGCAAGGTACGCCATCATCAGCGCGTTCAGCACCGCGGTGAGCAAAAACAGTTGCGGGATGGTCAGGCCGGCGTGCAACAGGCCGATTCCGAACAGCGCGGCCGCAACCAGGAAAATCGCGTTCCAGATGTTGTTCCCGGCGATGACGCGCGACAGCTCGTCGGGCGCGCTCAGGCGCTGCACGGTCGCGAACAATGGCACGATGAACAAGCCTGCGAATACGCCGATCAGCATCAGGTCCAGCGCCAGCCACGCGTGTCCGTCCACGCCGAGGAAGGTCAGCCAACCCAGGTCACGCGCCGGCGCTTCGGTATGCTGCAGGACGTAGAGCAGCACGCCAAACACGGTCATGCCCGCCGAGCCGAGCGGCACCAACCCGATCTCGACCGCGTGCTTCGACAACCTGTCGCACAGCAACGAGCCGATGCCGATGCCGATCGAGAACAGCGTCAGCACCAGCACTTCCACGCTGGCGTCACCGCCCAGGTACAGGCGCGTGTAATTCGGCAACTGCGCGGTCACCACCCCGCCGAAGAACCAGAACCAGGAAATCCCCAGCACCGCGTTGAACACGTTGCGGTCCCTGGAGGTGATCCGCAGGCAGCGCGCACTCTCGGTGAAGAGATTCCAGTTGAAGCGAAGTTGCGGTACCACCGCGGGCACCCGCGGGATCGCAAGGCTCAAACCGAGGCCAATCAGCGCCACCGCCATCACCAGGCCGGCGGCGATCTGCCAGCCGAAGCGCGAAGCCATCGCTGCGCCACCGGCCACCATGCCGATCAGGATCGCAAGATCGGTCCCGGCCTCCACCAGACCGTTGCCGCCAACGAGTTCGTCCTTGCGCAACACCTGCGGCAGGATCGCGTACTTGATCGGCCCGAACACCGTCGAGAGCACGCCCATCAGGAGCAACACCACGAACAGGAGCAACACGCTCCGCACGTAAAAGCCCCACACGGCGATGACCATCGCCGCGATTTCGAGCACCTTCACCCAGCGGATCAACGTTTGCTTCTCGTATTTCTCCGCGAGCTGCCCGGCACTCGCGGAAAACAGGAAAAACGGCAGGATGAACAATGCCGGGGCGAGATTGGAATAAAAACCGATCGTCGCGGTCGACAGCCCCATCTCGAAGCCAACCAGCACGATCGTCGCCTGCCGGAACGCGTTGTCGTTGAACGCCGCCAGCGCCTGCACCGCGAAGAACGGCGCGAAACGACGCTTGACGAGCAGGTGAAACTGGTTCACGTCCCGACGCCGGCGCGCTCAGGATGCAACCGACAGGAACGCCTTGATATATGCACCGGGCAAGAAGAATGCTGTTTCACTGGTCCTGCTGAAAACCTTGAATCCGAGTCCCGACCGAGCGTGTTCGGCAAGGTACTGATGACTGACATCGAGAATGACAAAGTCTTCATACAAGCACTGTCCCCAGGTGCACTGGGACGGAAGGCTGGGAAACACGTGCAACTTGACATTTCGAGCCCCAATGCCATGAACACTGACATTGTCGTAAATGTAATACGTCCACTGTCTGGGTCCATAGTAGTTGTCGATGACGCGTATCTCGTAGGCAATGTTTCCTGTTGAACTGTTTTTCTGCGCATAAAGAAACGCTATGCTGATGCCCGATGGCACCCGCGGCCCGACGTAATCCGTTGTCTTTCCCGAGCGGTTGTGCTGGACCAGCACGGCGTCCGCAACTGCGCGTCCGTCGTGCGGATTCGCCACCGGCAGGGTGGCCGAGCAGGCCCCCAACGCGAGCGCGGCGACTGCCAACCCGAGACAACTCAGTATCTTCATCGCATCCTCTACGCAGGTAGAGGCCTATCACGCACGATCATGCACAGTATCGCGCAAACCAGCGGTGCGCTTCACCGGCTGCGCCGGTTCCGCTCGCGTCATCCCCTGCGGCCGGCGTGGAGACGCGGGAGCCCCGTGAAAACGTGGAGCCAGCACCGTGACCGGGAAACAAGCACCCGCGCCGGTTCAGCCGCTACGGCACGTTTATCCGACTGGGCGATGCACGACGGTTGCCGCAAAACCACCGGGAACGCTCACGGGCAGGCACGAACTCGACTCCGCAAGCGCCCGCCCCGCATCTCCGCACCACTTCCCGGTCAGCCCGTGACTTGGCTATCGCCGCAACTCAACCCGGAGGTACTGGCCGCGGTCGCCATATCGGACGCCCTTGGCGTCCACGCGCGCGCACAATTCGTGGTGGCCGCACAAGACGACGTCCGCACTGTTGTACGCCAGCACGAGGTCCGCCGCCAGCTGGTTGTCCCGGATCACCCGGACGTAATGCGCGGACAACCAGCCGCCCCCGCCAACCAGCAGCACCAACGCGATCGCGAACGCGCCAAGGGTCTTCCAGATCGGCAAGCGGTGAAGGGTTCGCAGCTGGTCAATACGTCCGGCCAGTGCGTGCGTGGCGCGATCAAGTTCCGCGCCAGCCCTGTGCAGGCTTCCACGATAGTCTTCCAGCGGGCGCTCGAGTCCCGCCCGAACGACGTCAGTCATTTGGGCCGGCAAGGATTGCAGCATTGCGTCGGTTGAGTCGCTGACGACATCCGGCAGCCGCGCCGTCAAGTCCTGCAGTGTGCCGCCAAGCGCGTGGAGTCGCGCATCGATCAACGCGCCGCGGCGTTCGTACTGCGCCATCAGCGTGGCGGTTTTGTCGATCAGGACATCCAGTTCATCTCGTTGCACGTCGCTCCCCCGATGCGCGACCCCGACGGCAGGGTCAGTGCTGCATGACTGGTTGGGCCTGTTGCGCGGCCCGCTGCTGCCCGGCCCCCTGATGCGCCGCCTGCTCGACCGCCTGTTGCTCCAGCCAGGCTGCCTGCGCCTCGGCTCGATCAAGCATCGCCCGGCCGGCCGCGCCGTAGCCCAGCGCCTCGTTCCCCCGACTGAAGGTGACCCAATCATCCGCCTTGGCCGCACCGATTACCCAGTTCAGCCGCGACGACAGCGCGCTGTCCGGCACCCGCGCCACGTCGTGCGGGGCGGGCTGCAGCCCGGTATCAACGAATTGGTGTTCGAACTGGCTGTTCAACGCTTCATCGCGCGGCTCGGCATTGTATGGATCGGTTACCTGCGCTTCCGTGCCCCATGGCACCAGCAGCTCGTTGTAGCCGTGCACGGTCGAGCGATCGACCTTGGGATAGATCCGGTCGAACACGGAGCCGTATTCGGAGCGATGCACGACGTTCAAGCGTGGGTCGTCCGGCTCTTTCTCCACCGCGAGGAACGGTTTGTCACTCAGCGCACTCAGAAAGTCGATTCCGAGATTCCCGCTGCGGATGCCGAGGCCGTTGCGGTCATAAGCGCCACCGATGTCCGAATGCGCGCCCGCAACGATCAGGCCGAGCAACCGACCGTTTTCAGCCACGCCGGGATCGATGATGTGATCGGACTTGTACGCGCCACGCCGCTCGTCCGCGGCAATAATCTGGATCCCGGAAATGACCGACGGCGGCAGCCGACGGTCGTGATGTTGCTCCGGCACGCCGGTGCCGACCGGATCGAACAGGAGAGCCACCTGCGCCACCTTGCCCGGCGCGACCAGCGGCGGACGGATGTATGCCACGCGGGTGATCTGATGATTGCGGTCGTAGGTGTAATGCGCACCGGCCGGGTTCTGGATGCCGCGCTCGTGTACGAGTCGCGCGAATCCCGCCGCCTCGTCGCCGCCACGGCTGAAGCCGATATCGGCCAGACGGATTTCGGCTTGGGGGTCTGCCTGCTTCCATATCCAAGCGTGATCAATGAACAGCTTGTACATCTTTTCGACACGCGCGTCATACGTGGAACCCTGCAGACCGTCCAGCGTGCGCGCAAGGGAGTTGTCCTGGGTCCCAGGTCCGGGAACGTAGCCGCGGCCCAGATGATCATTCCCCCCATGCATAACTCTTTCGATCTGATCGTCGACCTTCGCGACATTCGTCTCGTGCTCGGGATCCTTGAGTTTGTCGTTGCCCGTGCCATCGAAGGACGCAACGTACAGGTACTCATGCGGGTTATTCGCGTGGATGAACACCGGTGTCTCGAACTGCGAGAGCGCGGTGCGGGCATCCTCGTAACTTTGTAGCTGCCCCGCATCGGCGGGGTAGTACGGCACACCGTCGCTGCGAACGCCATCCGGATCAAGCTGGTCCCCGTGGCCCATCCATTGTCTCCATGTTCAATAGGTGCGCGTCCAGACAAGGAACATGTCGTCTCGTGCGTAACTGCGCTTGTTTCCCGGAATCTGTTCGGTCCGCGTTGGCACCAGCATCATCATGTACACGTTGATCGTGTGATCGTTCACTTCGAGATAGATATTGGGCTCTCCAGCTACCGGTCCGCTGTAGAAATCCGCCATGTCGGGTTTGGGCACCGTGTGCCAGATCAACTGATCGTTGAAGACTCGGGCCATGTCCACCTTCGCTTCGTGGGTTATGCCATCCAGCGACGTCCATTTCACCTCGGCGGGTAGTGGAAAATTCTCGATGCCGAGATAGCCACCAAACCCCCACGCTTCTTTGTATCGGGGAGAACTCGGTCCCGACATCAGCTTGCCGACAGCGTATCGGGTGAATTGATGGTCGTTGTACACCACGCTACAGCTCAGGGTGTTGTAGCAAAACGCTGCAAAAGCATGACTTCCAAACCTCAACGGCACGTCATACGTTTCCGGCGGCGGCTTGATGGTGTTTTCGGATTCGGCGGACATCGCGGTTTGGCCTCCTGTGATCGGCAAGGCCAGTGCAAGCATCCAAACGGCAAGGCGAAAGCGGTGCGGACGAGTCATCGCTTGCTCCGTGATCGGCGTTGTGGAAGAGATTGATCCCCGGCCAGAGCGTACAACAGCCACCGCGCACTTCAAGCCGCGTGCGTCCCGTCCGGGTGTCGGCCGCCACCGACACGCGGGTCAATCTTCCGTCGGATCACTCGCCGGTCAGGGCTGCAGCGCCCGGTGCCCGATGTCCGATCGTGAAAACGCGCCGTCGAAATGAATGGACTTCGCCGCAGCGTAGGCACGGTCCCGCGCCGCACCAAGGTCGTCACCCAACGCGCACACGCACAGCACGCGCCCGCCGGACGTCACGATCCTGCCGTTGTCATCGACCTTGGTGCCGGCGTGGAACACCTTCACGTCCGGGCCGAAATCCGCATCCAGACCAGAAACCCCGTCCCCTCTCCGCGGATTGCCCGGATAGCCGTGCGCGGCGATCACCACGCCCAGCGACGGACGCGGGTCCCATGCGACTTTCGTGCGACCGAGTCCGCCATCCAGCGCGGTTTCGAGCAGCCCCGCGAAATCCGAGCGGAGGCGCTGCAAGATCGGCTGGCATTCGGGATCGCCGAAACGCACGTTGAATTCGATGACCTTCGGCGCGCCCGACCCGTCGATCATCAATCCCGCGTACAGGAATCCCGTGAAGGGCGCGCCGTCCGCGGCCATCCCGGCCAAGGTCGGCCCGATGATTTCCGTGCGGATTCGAGCTTCGGTTGCCGACGTCACCACCGGTGCGGGCGAATACGCGCCCATCCCGCCAGTATTGGGACCGGTATCGCCATCGCCCACGCGCTTGTGGTCCTGGCTCGACGCCATCGGCAGGTAATTCCGGCCATCGCTCATCACGATGTAGCTGGCTTCCTCGCCCTCCAGATATTCCTCGATCACCACGCACGCCGAGGCATCGCCGAAGACGTGCGCGCCCAGCATCTCGCGCAGCGCCTGCTCGGCTTCGGCGAGCGTCATCGCCACGATGACGCCCTTGCCGGCCGCAAGCCCGTCGGCCTTGATCACGATGGGCGCGCCGTGCGCGCGCACGTATCCGAGCGCGGGCTCCAGTTCCGTGAATACGGCGTAACGCGCCGTCGGAATCCGGTGTCGGACAAGAAAATCCTTGGTGAAGGACTTGGACCCTTCCAGTCGCGCCGCGGCGGCGCTGGGCCCGAAGACACGCAGTCCGGCTGCACGGAACCGGTCGACGGCGCCCGCGACCAGTGGCGCCTCGGGGCCGACCACGGTCAAGTCCACCTGCTCTTCCCGCGTGAGCGCAAGCAGCCCGTCGATGTCGCCCGCGGCCACCGCGACGTTTCGCGTGCGCGGCTCACGTGCGGTCCCGGCGTTGCCGGGCGCGACGAGCACTTCGGATGCCCGCGGTGACTGCCCGAGCTTCCACGCCAGCGCGTGCTCGCGACCGCCGGCGCCGATGACAAGGATCTTCATCGACCGGGACTCGGGACTCGTCATCCAGGTCACGCCGTTCAGCACAGGGAGTTCGACATTATGGCGGCGCATGCACTACGTAGCCACGCCGCTCACGGAAACAACGCGCGAACGCATGCCGGAAACGCGCGAAGTGCCGACGGCGACGCGTGGACTCGCGTCGGATTGGCGGCTCAGTCGCGCTTTCCCGA